>DASXEF010000601.1:0-2677 GCA_036490255.1 Kofleriaceae bacterium | reverse complement strand
GGCCAAGACCGCACTCCGCACGTTCTGGAAATATTTCGCGCCGTATCGCGCCGCGGTGGTCGAAGATGCCAATCGCAGCGTCGCCGGGCACGAGCACGCGTTGGCATTGCTCGGTGCACGCGACGACGTCAACGAATGGCGCCTCGAGCACGCCGCGATCAACCTGGACATCTGGTCGCCGTATCTCGCGCTGCTGCACGAACGCGGTGTGCACTACGCACGAGCCGGCGTGCCGTTCGCGACGTGGTTCCAGCACGCGCGGGTCATGCGCGATCGCAACTTCGAAATCCTCGGCGAGAACCGCGACGGTGACGCACCCGACGGCATCCCGGCCGGGGCGAACCTCGCGTTCGACCTCCAGCTCGAGACGATCGGCCGCGGTTACTTCGAGGCAACAGACGAGCTGTCACGGCGCGCACACGAGCAGCTGCAACAGAGCCAGAAGCTCGAGACGATCGGCGGTCTCGCGAGCGGCGTCGCGCACGACTTCAACAACATCCTCACGATCGTGCAGACGTGCGCGAGCTTGCTCGAGGAAGACCTCGATACGAGCGATCCGCGGCGGCAAGAGGCGACCGATATTCGCGAGGCGGCGGAGCGCGGCGCGACGTTGACTCGCCGACTGCTTTCGATGAGCCGCCATGTTCCGGCGACGCGGCGGCTGCTCCAGCTCAACGACGTGCTCGCCGGCTTCGTGCAGTCGTTGCGCCGGCTCGTCGGCCCCGACATCGAGCTCGACGTGCGCCGCGGCGAGCTTCCCGTCGTGCTCGGCGACGCCGGTCAGCTCGAGCAGGTGTTGATGAACCTCGTCGTCAACGCGCGCGATGCGATGTCGGGTCGCGGCCGGATCACGGTCGAGACCTCGACGGAATCGCTCGACGCCGAGGGCGCGGCGCTGCGCGGCCTCGCGCCGAATCGCTACGCCGTGCTCGCGGTGACCGACACCGGGCCCGGCATTCCGCCCGACGTGCGCGCGCGCATCTTCGAGCCGTTCTTCACGACGAAAGCCGCCGGCAAAGGCACCGGGCTCGGGCTGTCGATCACGCAGAACATCGTCGCTGAGGCCAAGGGCGCGATCGAGGTCTACAGCGAGCTCGGTCACGGCACGACGTTTCGAGTCCGCCTGCCCGCGCTCGAAGGCGAGGCCGCGACGACCACGCAAAAGCTTCCGCCGGTCGTGACCTCGCTGCGCGGAATGACCGTGCTCGTCGTCGACGACGACCGCGAGATTCGCGGCCTCGTCGCGCGAATTCTCCAGGCATCGAGCTGCGTCGTACTGCAAGCGGCAACCGCCGCCGCGGCGCGCGAGCAATGCGTGAGTCACGACGGCGACATCGACGCCTTGCTGCTCGACGTCGCGCTCGCGGATGCGCGCGGTGACTTGCTCGTGCCTGCCCTGCGCGAGCTTCGGCCGGGCATCGAGGTCGTGTTGATGTCGGGCTTTCCGGCGGCGGCACTCGCGGCGACCGGCGACGCGCCCGCGCGAATCTTGGCGAAGCCGTTCACGCCGAGCCAGCTCCGCGATGCGATCGGCGCGGCAACGGCGTTCGGCCGGCGCTACTCCGAACCGTCGCTGCACCCGCGCGTGCTCGTGGCCGACGACGATGCCGACTTGCGCAAGATGCTGCACCGCATGCTGCGTCGCGCGGCGTTCGACGTCGTCGACGTCGATTCCGGCCGCAAGGCGCTCGCCGAGCTCGCCGCCAAACGGTTCGACGTCGTGCTCAGCGATATCCACATGCCCGACGGCGACGGGCTCGAGCTGCTGCGAGCCGTGCGCCGCATCGATCTCGACATCCCGGTGATCTTGATGAGTGGCAAGCCCGACGTGAACACGGCGGCGACCGCGATCGAGTTCGGCGCGTTCCGCTATCTCACCAAGCCGCTCGACGTCGACGCGATCGAGCGCATCGTGCGCCAAGCCGCTCGCGCACGCGCCCTCGCGCGACTGCGGCGCGAAGCCGTGCGGCTCGGCGGCGGCGATCCGGGAGCCGCGGATCTCGCCGGGCTCGAGGTTCGCTTCGAGCACGCGCTCGAGCAGATGTGGATGGCGTACCAGCCGATCGTCGATGCGCGCAGCGGCGCGCTCTACGGCGTCGAGGCGCTGATGCGCACGGCCGAGCCGTCGATCCCGAACCCCGGTGCGCTGCTCGACACCGCCGCCCAGCTCGATCGCTTGCCGGTGCTCGGGCGGCGGACGCGAAGTCTCGCCGGCAACGCGATCGGCGCGCGCGCCGACATCCCCGCGCTGTTCATGAACCTGCATCCCAGCGACTTGCTCGACGCGAACTTGATCGACGAGAGCGCGCCGCTCACGCGAATCGCGAAGCGGGTCGTGCTCGAGATCACCGAGCGCGAATCGCTCGCGTCGACGCCGCTGCTCGCATCGCGGCTCGAACGCTTGCGCCAGCTCGGGTTTCGGCTCGCCGTCGACGATATCGGCGCCGGCTATTCGGGACTGACGAGCTTCACAGATCTGATGCCGGAGATCGTGAAGATCGATATGTCGCTCGTGCGCTCGATTCACACGAATACGGTGAAGCAGCGCACCGTCGCAGCGCTGTGCGCGCTGTGCCACGAGACGGGCACGCTGGTCGTCGGCGAGGGTGTCGAAACCGCGGAAGAGCGCCAGACGCTGCTCGAGCTCGGCTGTGATCTGTTGCAGGGCTATCTAATC
>DASXEF010000572.1:0-6032 GCA_036490255.1 Kofleriaceae bacterium | reverse complement strand
CGATGTCCGGAAGTGCCGACGCGATCGCGTCGCACTCGACGGCGGAGATCGCGGATGCAGTGTCCAGCGCGTCGCGATCGATGAGCGCCATGACGTGATCGACCAGCGCGATGTGGCGCATCAGCGGCGAGTCACCGGTGCCGATGATCACGGCGGCAAGCTGCGGCGGCAGCTTCCAGCGAGTCGAGATCGCCTCTCCGAACGATCCGCGCAAGCGTGCGACGACCTCGCGCCACGCGCTCTCGGAGAGTGTGGGCAGCGTCGTCTGCTTCGAGACGTCTTCGATCGCCGACAAGACCGCGACCGCGCCGAAGTCGTGCAACAACCCGGCGAGCTGCGCCTCGGCGGCTGGAATCGCATTGCGCGCGGCGAGCAGTTGGCCGATTCGCGCCGACACGAGCGAACGCCACCAGGTGTCGCGGCGCAGCGCGGCCAACGGCCCGGCTGCCAGCGCGATCGCTCCGACACTGGCGGCCACGGCAACGTCGACGAGCTGATCGACACCGACTCGCACGATCGCGGCGGCGATGGTGATCGAGCCGGTGTTCGCGTGCTGCGCCGACGTCGCGTGCGAGATCAGCGCTGCGACCAGCGGCGGATCGTTTGCTGCGACGGCGGCGAGCTGCTCGGTCGACCGCCCCGCAGCGACCATGGCCTGAAGCTTCGTGGCGATGGCCGGATACGACGGGATCTTGATCCGGTCGGCGCGCAGGCGATCGACTAGCAGCTGCTCGAGGTCGGTCGGTGAAATCGCGGTCACTCGTCGTGTATCGGCCTTCCGTCGCGGGTTTCAAGCCATGCGACGCCGACATTCTCGGCGACGGGGCTGCCTGCTACGTCGACATCATGCGATCGAGCGCGCTCATCAGCGTTTGGCGATCGAACGGCTTCGCGAGGAAGTGACAGCCCGCCAGCGGCACCTGCGTGAAGCCCGAGACGAGCAGTACTTTGAGCTCCGGGCGTTCGTTCTCGAGCGTACGCGCGAGATCGCGTCCCGACATTCCCGGCATGACGACGTCGGACACGACGAGATCGATACCCTCGTCTCGCCGGCGGATGACTTCCAAACCCGCAATCGCGTCGCCCGCGCTGACGACGTCGAAACCGCTGCGCCGCAGCATCCGCTCGGTGACGGCGCGAACGCTCTCGTCGTCGTCGATGACGAGCGCGCGACCGCGCGTGACCGACGGAACCGGTCCGGTGTGGATCAACGCGGCCGCTGGTTCGCAGCGCGGCAACGAAATCGTGAACGTCGTGCCGACGCCGATCTGCGACCGAACCTCGATCGCGCCGTATGCCTGTTCGATGATGCCGTGCACGGTCGCGAGCCCGAGTCCGGAGCCTTTGCCGCGCATCTTCGTCGTGAAATACGGCTCGAACACGCGCGCCGCGACGTCGGGCGGCATGCCGCTACCGGTGTCGGTGACTGCGACGGTGACGCGGTCGGCGGTGCTAGCGACCACGATGTCGATGCGTCCGGCGCCGTTCATCGCATCGCGGGCGTTGACCGCGAGGTTCATCACGACTTGCTCGAGCTGCGAACGAGCGATCATCACGCACGCCGGCACGTCGCAGCCTGTCATCGTGAGCGCGACGCCGGGGCCGACGGCGCGTTGGAGCAGTTTTTCGGTCGCGCGCAGCTCGCGCGCGACATCGACGACGACGGGCTTCACCGGCTCGGAGCGAGAGAACGTGACCAGCTGGCGTACGAGATCGGTCGCGCTGCGTGCCGCATCGACGATGCCGCGAGCGTCATCCCGAACCGCGCCCGGCGCGGCCTCCTCGATCATCGACGCGAAGCTCGTGATGACCATGAGCAGGTTATTGAAGTCGTGCGCGATACCGCCGGCGAGCTGTCCGACCAACGCGAGTCGCTCTTGGTGAGCGGCTTGAGCCTGGCGATCACGCTCGACGGAGATATCGCTGATCACGACGACGGTTTCGCCCTCGTCCGGGCTGCCGTGCGCGGCAACGATCAACGTCTTCTCGGGAGATCCGAGCGTGACTTGCTCGCGCAGCTCGCGTACGCCGACGAGTCGGTCTACCGGCAGTCCGGCGAGCTGCTCGACGTGGTCGCCGGGCGTGATCCCGCCGAGCAGGTCCGTGCGGCGCGAAACCCAATCGTTCGCGAGCACGCAGCGCTGACGATCGTCGAGCACGACGACACCGACCGGCAGGTTCGCGACGACACGCGCGAGGCGCTCCCAATCGGCGCTGCGGACCGAGCGCATTTGATGGACGAGCATCGCGTTCTTGATCGCGAGCGCCGCCTGCGTCGCGATGACCTGCAAGACCTCGAGGTCGCCGCGGCCAAACGTATTGCTCACCGCCGTCGAATCGAGTTGGATGACGCCGAGCCATTCGCCTGCGGTGTCGTAGCGGAGCGGGACCGCGATCACCGAGCGGACGCCGCTCGCGGTCAAGCTCTCCGCTCGCTGGAGCTCGCGATCGGTCGCGACTTCGGTTCGCAAATACGGCTCGTGCGTCGCCAAGACCTGGCTCATCACGCTGGTCGAGAGCGCATCGCGTAACGACTCGCCGCTGCGCGTTCGCGCGATCGTCGCCATCGGCGTCTTCGCGCCCGGCAGGAACGTGACGATCATGCCGCGATCGGCGGCGAGCAGCTGGAAGCACGTGTCGAGCACGCGATCGACGATGCGTTGAAGATCGTGCTCCGCACCGATCGCGCGCGACAGCTCGAACAGTGCACGCAACGTGCGCAGCTCGTGCGGAGCCGCTTCGCTCGCGGTCTCGACGCGCAGCCGCACCGGGCCGATCAGCATCTCGTCGCCGTCGTGCAGCACGGCCTCCGAGACCTTTTTCGCGCCGACGAACGTGCCGTGACGGCTGCCGAGGTCGCGAATGACGATCGAGCCATCGCCGCGCCGCGCGAGCTCTGCATGTTTCTCGCTCACCATCGGATCGTCGAGCACGAGATCGTTCTGCGCACCGCGACCGATCGAGAGTCGATCGCCGAACGGATGACGCGACCGAGTATCGAGCTCGACGACGGCGCTCATTTGAGGCAGGTGAGCGCGTTGCGATATTGAATGACCGCACCTGGACAGAGCATCGAGGCGGCATTCGAGTCACCGGCGGCGAGCGCGTTGTTCGCGCACGTCAGCTTGGCCGCAGGAGCCTTCGCGGCGGTCGCAGCCGCGATCGCCGTCGTGACGCTCGACCGGACCAGCTGCGTGTAACGCAGCTCGAGCGGCTGCGCGAACGAGGGCGGAACGCCTTTGGGAACAGCGGCCGTGATCTGCGTCAGCGCCAGCGCGACCTGGGCCGCCGCGTCGAGCGGATCGGGCGGCGTCGCGGCGAGGTAGTTGACGGCATTCGTCACGTCCGTGATCGCGGTCTGCAACTGCACCTGCGCGTTCGGGTACTGCGTGTACGCCGCGTTGAGCGCCGCCGACAGGCTCCACGGATCGAAGTAGTCTTGCATCACCGAGCCGTCGCTGAAGTTGCCGACCGCGCACGCCGTGCCGAGCCGCTGCGCGATACACGTCGGGACGTCGCCTTCGACGATCAGATCGAGCGCGCGCGCGCCGCTCATGCACATCGCGCCGGCGCCGCTCCAATGCGCTTCGAAGTCCCAGTTGAGCCCCGGAGTTGCCGTCTGGATCGACTGTGCGTCGAACACGTCGAGCTCCCAGCCGTTGAACGTGTGCGGCGTGCCGTCGCCGCAATAGTCGGCGCGCAACATGCGCGTGCACGCTTGGTGGTAATTGCGCAGCGACGTGCCGTTGACCGTGAGCCACGGCTTGTAACCGAGCTCGACGCACTTGGCGAGCGCGGTCCCGCGGCAGCCGAACGTGAACTGGGTCGCGCTCGCCGTCCACGAGCCGCCGCCGACGACACCGGAGCCGTAGTTCCACGTCCCGGCGAGCGCTTCCGCACCCACGCCGGATCCGCACAACGGCTGCCAAGCGCTGCCTTGCGAGTACGACACGCTATACGACCACACGTCCGCGTTCGGCGCTGCGAGCGGTGCGGCACCGTCGATGCGTAGCGAGATCGCAGTGCCGTCTTCGAGCGTGCCGCTCATGGTCGCGCCGACGACCGCGGAGCCCGACAGCGACGATGCGATGAGCTGGCTGCCGTTGAGCGAGACGCCGTTGAGGCTCTTGCCGTTGAGCGAGATCCCGTTGAGCGAGATCCCGTTGAGGGACTTGCCGTTGAGCGAGGTGCCGTTGAGGCTCTTGCCGTTTGGTGTCTCGATATCGATCTGCACGTTCGGCGTCGCTTGATCGCCGACGTCGGCGACACAACCCACGATCGCAAACATGCAAAGCAGTGATGGACGTAAGGACATCAAGCTACCGAGTCGGCCACCACCGTCCGCGATTTAGCGGTCGCCGGGTATGATCGGGGTCGCGCAAACGCGGAACCCCAGCGTTACCTCACGGTAGTCGCGCGCGAGCACGGCACGATTCGCGAGGTTGGCTTGCTTGCGATCGTAGGCGTAGCCACCGCCGCGGCCGACGTAGCCATCGCCGTGCTCGGCACGCGTGAGCTCGAACGCGTTGCCGCACATGTCGGCGAGCCCGTACGGGCTCACCGACGTCGGATGCGAACCGACCTCGTCGGGCCCCATCAGATCATGTCCATACGTCTCGTCGATGTTCGCGTCGTCGGGCGCGAGTGGATGTCCGGCGGGATAGTCGCGACCGTCGGCGCCTCGTGCCGCGCGCTCCCACTCGACCTCCGAGCACAGCCGCGCGTTCGCGACGCGACCGGTCTGCGCCAACCACGCGGCGTATTTTTCCGCGTCGGCCGCGGAAACGCCGATGACGGGAAACCGTCGCCAATCCTGATCGAGCCGTTGGGTGCGGCCGCTATAACGAACGTGCTCGCCGGCCGCGGCGCGATACAGCGTCGCCAACGGCTGCAGCGCGAGTTGCCATCCGCGATGCGTCGGCGAGATCACGATGCCGGGACCTGCTTGGATCGGTAGGTTCGGCAGCAAGCTCGTGCGCTGCGCCACCGGTTGCGCCTCGACGTACGCGAGCCAATCTCCGAACGTGACCTCGTCGCGTCCGATCACGAATGCGGCGGTCGTGCGCTCGTGCAACGGTGCGGTCGCGTAGAACGTCTTGCGCGCATCTTCGTCGGCGGAGCTGCCGTACAGGAACCGTCCCGGCGGCACGTACACGTAGCCGGCAGGCACGCTCGCGATCGGCGGTGGGATCAGCGTGAGCTCGACGGATCGGTCGCGCTCCACGACGAACGGCTCGTGCACGTGAACGCGTCCCAGGGCATCGACATCCGCGGCGTGCAGTCCAGCCGCGAGCGCGACCGTCGCGTCGCCCACCACCACGCCATCGATCGAGATGACCGCGCCTACCATCGCATGCACCGTCGCGCTGCCGCCGCGGCTCCAGCGGTCGCGGCGAGTGCCGTCGGCGTCGTACGACGGGAGGCGGCCTAGGACTTCGTCGCGAATCTCATCGTCGTGCATGTGCTCGGCCAGCAGTGCGCGCTCGATCAACGTATCGCCGAGCAAATCACGCGCGTCGGCACGCCACGGATCGATCGCCAGCGCGGCTTCGACGGCGCGCGTGGCCGACCGATACGACCGCGCGGCGAGCAGTTGAGTCTCGCGCGCGGTCGACCACAGCGCTTCGCCGGCGGTCGACGTCGCCGCACCGCTACCATCACCGCGATCGAACGCGCCGAACGCGCGCGTCGCGAGGTCGCGCGAACGCGAGTCGGCCGCACGTCCGGCCGCCAGCTCGTCACTCGCGACGCCGAGCGCCGCAGCAACTCGACGCGCGTTCGCGCGCGATGCGAGGTAGCGCTGCGTGCCGTAGCTGGCGAGCGCGAGCGCGACTGCGGCGATGATCGCGACGCGCTTGAGCCAGCTCGTTCGCCGCTCGGCGTGAATCGACGCGGCGATCAGTGCGCGTTCCGCAGGCAACAGCGCATCGCGATCGAGCGCCACAGCTTCTGCGAGGCGCGCGCCGCGCAACGTCGCATCTCGGCGCCGACCGATGCGTTCCCACTCGGCGCACGCGACCGCGAGGCGTTCG
>DASXEF010000566.1:0-8580 GCA_036490255.1 Kofleriaceae bacterium | reverse complement strand
CGGCGGCGGAACTTGAGCTGGCGTGCAGCACGCGAGCACGACGAGCATGGCGAGTTTCTTCATGGTCATGTTTTCGGCTTGAGTGGCACCGTGATCACGTTCGCCTTCGCGGCCGACGGGAACGGCGTCGCGATCAGCACGTTGCGCAGACAACCGCCGAGCGGTGCCGCGTTGAGCGTGTCGGGCTTGAGCTGCACCGCCTGCGCGTGGCCGTTCGGCGCGATGTCGATCGTCGCCGTGATCGCTTCGCCCGCGACCGCGTCGGGATGATCGACGAGGCACTGCGTCAGCGCACTCTTCTGCACCGCGAGTGCTTGGTCGTAGGTGCGCGGCGCTTGCGGGTGCGGATGCGTCGGCGTCGTCTGCGTCGGCGGCGGCACCGGCTCGTCTCGCCGCTCGGGCGGCGCCGGTGGATTCGGTGAGATCACGTTCGCCGGCGATTGCGTCACGTTGATCACCGCCGGTTGCTGCTGCAGCACTTGCTGCTGCATCTGGTGCCAGACCAAGAACAGCGCGCCTGCAGCGACGAGCACGGCGACGACCGCGAGTAACGGCCACAGCACGCTGCGCCGCGCGGCGATCGGCGCGCTCGGCGCGACCTGTCGCAACGGCGCGAGCTCGGGCGCGCTGCCGGTCGTCTCGCCGACCGACGAGAACGGCGGCGGCGTCGATTGCACGAACGCGTCGCTCGCGCCGAGCGGTGGCGCGTTGATGTCGGTCTCGACCGGCGGGAAATCGTCGTCGGTATCGTCGTCGTCGGCGGCGTTGTGCGTGATCAGCGGCATCGTCATGCGCTGCTCTCGCGAATTACGCCCGATCGCGGCGCCGACCTGCGCCGCGCGTTGCGCGAGCTCGTCGGCGAAGTTCGCTTTGACGAAGTCGCCGAGCTCGCCCTGCGACCACGGCCGCCGGCCGATCGAATCGAGCACGGCGCTGCCGAGCTGGCGCGCGGTGTCGAAGCGATTCGCGGGATCGCGATCGAGCGCGCGCGCGATCACCGCGACCAGCGCATCGGGCGCATCCGGTCGATAGCGGCGGATATCCGGAATCGGTTGCTCCATCACCGCGCGGAACGTCAGGTAATCGGTCTTGCGCTGGAACAACCGGCGCAGCGCGACCGTCTCGTAGAGCACGACGCCGAGCGCGAACAGATCGACGCGGCGATCGATCGACGTGCCGCGCAGCTGCTCGGGCGCCATGTACGCGTACTTGCCCTTGACCGCGCCGTCCTCGGTTTTCGCCGATGCGCCGCGTGCCTTCGCGATGCCGAAGTCGAGCACTTTGGTGACACCCGAGTCGCACAGAAAGATGTTCGCGGGCGTGACGTCGCGATGGATCAGACCGAGTGGCTCGCCGCTGCGATCCTTGAGCTCGTGCGCGTAGTGCAGCGCGTCGGTCGTCTGCTGGATCACGCCGGCGATGAAGCCGAGGTCGAGCGGCGCGTTTGCCTTCGATGCGCGGCGCAGCAGCGGCAGCATCGTCACGCCTTCGAGGTACTCCATGACGATGTAGAGCTGACCGGCGGTCTCGCCGAGCTCGTAGACCTGGCAGATGTTCGCGTGCGCCATCTTCGCGGCGATCTGCGCCTCGGCGATCAGCATCTGGCGAAACCGCGCGTCGTCCGCGAGGTGCGGCAGGATGCGCTTGACCACGCAGAGCTTCTCGAACCCGGCGGCGCCTTCGAGCCGCGCGAGAAAGATCTCGCCCATCCCGCCCGTCGCGAGCCGAGCCAGCAGCTCGTAGCGGCCGAGGCGTGCCGGCGCCGAAGCCCCCGCTTGTGCCATCCGACGAGGAGTCTACCAGACGCGGGGCACGTACACGCGCTTACTCGCCCGAACGCAATGCCTTGCGCTCGGCGCGGGCGAGCCGGCGTTTCTCTTTGCGTTCGCGCCGTTCTCGCTTCCATGTATCGAGCTTCGATTCGCCGGGCAGTCGCGTCGTCACTTCGATGCTGCCCATCACGACACTGCCGGTGACGCGCAATGCAGGGCGCGACGGATCGAGCTGCGCCGGGGCGCGATGGCGCGATTCGACGCTGCCCATCAGCGACGACACGTCGACGTCGATCGCGAGCGACGGCGGCAAGATGATCTCGAGGCTGCCCATCGTCACGCGCACGTCGATCGTCGTCGTGCCGGGCCCGAGCGATGCCTCGCGAAAATCGAGCTCGGCACTGCCCCAGAATACGCGCGTGGTCAGCTGCTGCGGCACGATCCACGCGCCGCGACGCTCGACCGAGCTCATGATCACCCGCAGCGTCTTCGTCTGCGGTCGACCGGGATCGTCGAACGCGACACTCGGCTGGACGACGAGCGCGGACTGCGAGCCCAGATCGGCGACGAGCGCGTCGAGCTCGGCGACTGTCCGCGCGTTGTGCGCGAGATCGAGCCGGCGGTCGAGCTCGTCGACGTCGAACAGGTCTTGCGCGTATGCGTCGGAGATCCGCGCGATCACTTGATCGCGACGATCGCGCAGCGCGACGAGACTCTCGGCCATGCGCGGACCATACTCCAGCTCCGGCCATGCGCCTCGATCTCCATAGTCATTCGACCGGCTCCGACGGCCTCGAATCGCCGCTCGAGCTCGCCGCACGCGCGGCACAGCGCGGGCTCGCGATCTTCGCGCTGACCGATCACGACGCGGTCACGCCGATCGAAGTCGCCGGCACGCGCACGATCCACGCGGTCGAGATCTCGTGCGATCACGCCGGCAAGACGATCCATCTGCTCGCGTACGATCGCGGCGGCGCCGCGTGGCCCGAGCTCGAAGCGAAGCTCGCCGCGACGCGCGAGGCGCGCAGAAATCGCCTGCGCGTGATGGCCGCGAAGCTCAAAGCGCGCGGCATCACGATCGATGTCGAGCCGATGATCGCGACAGCCGACGGCCGCAGCGTCGGTCGCCCCGATCTCGCGCGCGCGATGGTCGCGCAAGGTGCCGCGACGTCGTTCAAGGACGCGTTCGCGCGCCACCTCTACGACAACGGTCCCGTCGACGTGCCGCATCGCGCGCTGAGCTTGCGCGACGCGCTCGCGCTCGGCCGCGCCGCGAACGCCGCGATGTCCCTCGCGCATCCGCATCTCTACGATCCGCGGCTCGTACGCGAGCACGCGCGCGACGGGCTCGGTGGCATCGAGGCGTTCTACGGCGGCTACGATCCGGGCGAGCGCGAACAATGGATCACGCTCGCCGACGAGCTCGATCTCGTGTGCACCGGCGGCGCGGATTCGCACGGGCCAGATGATCCGATCGGCGTCGAGCTGCCCGACGATCGCGCCAGAGCGCTGCTCGATTGGCTAGCGTGATCGCTTCTTCGCGCGGCCGATCGCGACGATTCGCTTGTACTCGGCGGCCGTCACGGGTTGCACGCTGAGCCGCATGCCGCGCTTGAGGAGCATCATCTTCGCGAGCGCCGGATCTTCGCGCATCGCGCCGAGCTCGACGTAATTCGGTAGCGTCTCGACGTAGCGCACGTCGACGCAATCCCACCGCGGCTTGTCGCGCGTCGCTTTCGGATCGAAGTACGGGCTCTTCGGATCGAACTGCGTCTCGTCGATCACGTTCACCCGCGCGACGGTCGCCAAGCCGGCGACGCCCGGCGGGTTCGTGCTCGAGTGATAGAACAGCACCGCATCGCCGACCTTCATCGCGCGCATGTTCGCGCGCGCCATGTAGTTGCGCACGCCGCTCCACGGCTCGACCTCGACGCGCTCGAGATCTGCGATGCCGAACTGCTCCGGCTCCGTCTTCATCAACCAGTGATTCATCAGCGCCGGCGACGGCGTAACACGAGAATCACGCCGAACGCGAGCGCACCGGCCTGCGACGGATTGCTCGTGCCGCAGCCCGCGCACGCGTAGAAGTTCGTGCGCGCGTCGGAGTCGTTGTTGATGTCGGTGAGACCGGCATCGTCGCCGCCGTTGCCCGACGATCCGGAGCCGTCGCTGCCGCCGCTGCTGCCGCTGCCATCGCTGCCATCGCTGCCGATTCCGCTTCCGGATCCGCTGCCGTCGCTGCCGTCGCTGCCGCTTCCGCTTCCGGATCCGCTTCCGCTTCCGGATCCGCTTCCGCTTCCGCTGCCGCTGCCGCTGCCGCTTCCGCTTCCGCTGCCGCTGCCGCTTCCGCCCGCGTCCATGCGAATGATCACGCCGCTGTCCATGAACGTGCCGGAGCCCGCGTCGGAGCCGAAGCTTTCGTTCGGATCGTGCGCGTCGTCGAGCGACACCGCTTGCTCGAACGTGTGCTCGTCGATCATGCATGCGCCCAGCAACGCGAGCACGACGACCCAGCGACTCATCAATTCCAGCGTATCACGCGCGATCGACCGGCAGGACGCGAACCGCGACCTCGCGGCTCGCCGCGTGAACCTCGTCGGCAAAGCCGGTGAGGTTGACGTTGAACGACAGCTTCGCTTCGCCGCCCAACGGCTCGAAGAAGTTGTCGAAGTGGGTCGCGACGATCACGTTCGGCTGCAATCGCGCCACGATGCGCTCGACGTAGTGCCGCGTGAATCGGCGACCCGCGATGCCGCACAGGAACACGTCGATGCCGCGGTCGTGGATCTCGTCGTCGATCAGATCGGCCGAGCCCTGGTGATAGAAGCGCATCCCGGCGACCTCGATGTACACGCCGCACACCTGGCCGCAGCGATATGCCTGCGGCGTGAGCGCGTCCACGTGCTCGCACGTCAGCTCGCCCGAATACGGCACGCCCAAACCGAGCTGCAGCTTCGAGTGCTGGCTCGGCACGAAGTGAAACTTGAACGGGCCGACTTCGTAATCGCGCTGCGGCTCGACCACGTGCGCGAGCTCGGCCAACCCGTGCAAACCCATCAGATGGTGCAGCGATTGCGAGCCGTAGACCGGGCAGCGATCGCGCGCGGCGATCGCGGGGACGTCGAGCGCGTGATCGAAGTGCGTGTGGCCGACGAGGATCGCATCGGCGCGATCGATCCAGCGTGCGATCGCATCGCGCGACGGTGCGACGACGCGGCGGCGCACCAGATCGCCGAGCGAGAGGCGCGTGACGTACGGATCGATCCACACGACGACGCCTTGATACGCGAACCGAAACCCGGCGGTGCCGAGCCATTTGACGTCGAGCCCCGGCGGGAGTGTGCGGTCACGCCACGCGAGCTGCTCGCTTGTTAGCAAGTCGCTCGCGTGTTGGCGGCGCGCCGTCGCGAGATAGCGCGCGCCCGCGCCGAGATGTCCGATCGGTCCCAACACACGACGACCTTATGCGGTACAACCGCGACAAGAAAAGAGGAGAACACCGATGGCTTTCACGTTGCCCGAATTGCCGTACGCCAAGGACGCGCTGTCGCCGACCATCTCGGCGGAGACGATCGACTACCACTACGGCAAGCACCACCAGGCCTACGTCAACAACCTCAACAACCTCGTGCCCGGCACGAAGTACGAGAAGATGTCGCTCGACGAGATCGTCAAGGCGACGAATGGCCAGGCGTCGGAGAAGAAGGTCTTCAACAACGCCGCGCAGGTGTGGAACCACACGTTCTACTGGCACTGCCTCGCTCCGAAGGCCGGCGGCGAGCCGACCGGCAACATCAAAGCCGCGATCGACAAGTCGTTCGGCAACTTCGCCGACTTCAAGAAGAAGTTCGGTGACGCCGCGGCGGCGCAGTTCGGCTCGGGCTGGGCGTGGCTCGTCAAGGGCGCCGACGGCGCGCTCGCGATCGAGACGACGTCGAACGCCGAGACGCCGTTCGCGAGCGGCAAGACCTGCGTGCTCACCCTCGATGTTTGGGAGCACGCCTACTACATCGACTATCGCAACGCGCGCCCCAAATACATCGAGGAGTTCTGGAAGCTCACGAACTGGGATTTCGCGAACAAGAACTTCGGCTAGTCACGCCCGACCGCTCGAATTATCGAGTGGTTAAAAAACGACGCGCGCGATGTCGATCGCGCGCCAGGTCGTTCGTCGCTTCTACACAAGGAGATGCGATGCGTGACCTCATTCTGAAAATGTCGATGTCGCTCGATGGGTTTGTTGCCGGCGTGGACGGCAAGATCGACTGGATCTTCGCAAACCCGAACACCGACTCGAGAGACTGGTCGGTGAGCTCGGTGTCGAACGTCGGTGTTCACATCATGGGCAGCCGCACGTTCGCGGACATGGCCGCATTCTGGCCGTATTCGACCGACGTGTTCGCTGCGCCGATGAACGACGTGCCGAAGGTGGTCTTCGCGCGCACCGGCGCGATCACGACCGGCACGCGCGCGGCCGACGACGCGCGCGCCGCCGAGAAGCTGTCGAAGGTCGTGCCGAGCGCGAGCGTGCTCGCGAGCTGGCAGCAGGCGCGCGTCGCGTCGGGCCCGTTGGCAGACGAGATCGCGCGGCTCAAGCGCGAAGACGGCAAGCCGATCGTCGCGCACGGCGGCGCCGCGTTCGCGCAGAGCCTCGTTCGCGGCAACTTCGTCGACGAATATCGCTTGCTCGTGCATCCGGTCGCGCTCGGCCGCGGCTTGCCGCTGTTCTCGACGCTCGAGGCGTCGCGCGCGCTCGAGCTCGTCGACGTGCAGCGCTTCGGCAACGGCGCCGTCGCGCACGTATTTCGACCGCGGCGCTAGCAACGCGAACGAGCGCGACGCGGTCGAACGCGTATGCCTCGGATCGTCGTGGTGTTTGCCGTGCTCGCGTTCGCAAGTTGTGCAACTTCGCCGCAGCCGCCGACCGATATCCAACCGTGCGATCCAGATCCGGCGTTCGATCCGGGCACGTGGCAAGGCTCGGCAGTCGTCGTACCGATCGTGATCACGCAGGTGGGCTCGGACGGTGCGACGCGATTTTCGATCAACCTCGAGGTCGGCGACGCGCCGCTCGATGTCTTGCTCGACACCGGCTCCACCGGGCTGCGCGTGTTTCCCGACGCCGTGCCCGACACCGCGTTCGCGTGCGCGACGACGACCGCGTCGACGTACAGCTACAAGAGCGGGCTCGAGCTCGACGGCGTGGTCGCGCGCGCGACGATCGCGATCGGCGGCGTGGCAACGCCGGCGCCGATCCCGGTGATGTATGTCGACAACATCACGTGTGCGTCCGGCGAGCCCGATTGCGTTGCCGACGGCGCGTCGGGGTTTCACGCGATCCTTGGGATCGGCCTGCGCAACGGCGCGGCCGGCATCGGTAGCCCGATCGCGCAGCTGCCGGGTCAGCCGAGCTTTGTCGTGCACACGCCCGCGTACGGCGCCGACGGCACGTTGACGATCGGCCCGAGCGACGCGTCGGCCTTCGCAACGCTGCAGCTGCCGCCGGCGTCGGACGACGGCGCGCTCGCGAACGGCACGCCGGCTTGGGACGATCGCTACGGCATCCCGACCTGTCTCGACGACATGACGGGCGGGACCGACTATTGCGAGCCCGGAATCTGGGACACCGGGAATCCGCCGATCACGATCGACTGGCCAGCTGCTGCCGGCAAATCCGAGCTCGCGCTCGAGTCGGAGATCGCGGTGACGATCGGCCCACCGGCGGCGCCGCTCGATGCGTACGCGTTCACGGTCGGCACGCAGCCGGTGGCCGGTATCGACGAGATCGAGGTCGAGCCCGCGGTCGGCGAAGGCTTCATCAACCTCGGCACCGCGTTGTTCTTCCGCGCCGATGCGCTGTTCGATCCGTTGCACGGCATCGTCGGGCTAGCGCCGCACTAATCGCGAAGCTCGCGCGCTCGGCCATTCGTTGGTCTTCCATGTGCCACGCGCAGCTGCGTTACGGCAACGGCGTGATCCAGACGCCGGCGTTCGCGTCGCTGCCGGCGAACGACACCGCCGCGGTCGTCAGCGCCGGATCGAACACGAAGCTCTCGGCGCCGCGCGCGATCACCGTGCCGTCGTCGACCGGGCTGCGCGACGTGATGTCGTAGGCCCAGCCGCTCTCGAGCGCCGAGTTGCGAGTGGCATCGAGCACGATGATGTTCGAGTCGCGCTCGTCGACCGCCGCGTAGACCGCACTGCCGAACGTCGACACGCTCGAGCCATCCGTGGCCGAGAACGCGCGCACCGGGCCGGCGCCGTCGGCGGTGTCGGAGTTGTCGATCGGATCGAGCGCGAGCGCGTAGGCGCCGTCGGGCGTGAACGAGTTGTACATGCAGCCGGCGCAGCTGACCGGATCGGGCTCGAGCACGATCGGCGCCATGCCGGGCCGCGCGACGACGACGTCGGTGTACGGCTGGATGTAGCCGCTGCCCATGTCGACGACTTGCGTCGCGTACATCACCGTTTGATCGTCGGGCGACACCGCGCCGAGCTGCATCGCGCCGCTCGCGACGACGAGCTGCGCCGAGCCGCTGCCCGCGAGTGCTTGCTCGTAGATCGCGCCGCCGGTCGTCAGCCACGCGACCGTCGACTCGTCGCTCGAGACCGCGAACGCGCTCGCGTCGCCGGCGAGCGCGACCGTGTTCGAGCCGTCGGGCGTGCCGGCGTCGAGCGCGCCGGTCGATCCGATCCACACGATCTGCGCCGAGCCGTAGTAGGCGGCACTCGCGTCGGTCGACAGCGTGATCGGCGAGCTGCCGTCGTCGGCGAAGCTGACGAGCGAGAACGCGGTCGACGCGCCCGG
>DASXEF010000518.1:0-8099 GCA_036490255.1 Kofleriaceae bacterium | reverse complement strand
GCGTTGCGCGCTGCGCTTCGCCAAGATCCGGACGTCATCCTCGTCGGCGAGATGCGCGACGGCGAGACCGCGCAGATCGCGATGACCGCGGCGGAGACCGGCCACCTCGTGCTGTCGACGCTGCACACGGTCGACGCGACCGAGACGGTCAACCGCATCATCTCGATGTTTCCGACGCATCAGCAACAACAAGCGCGGCTCACGCTCGCGAGCGTGTTGCGCGGCGTCGTGTCGCAGCGCCTGCTGCCGCGCGCCGACGGCAAAGGCATGGTGCCGGCGCTCGAGATCATGGTGAACACCGAGCGCGTGCGCGAGATGATCGAAGATCCGGTCCGCACGCGCGAGATTCACGACGCGATCAGCGAGGGCTTGCACCCGTACGGCATGATGACGTTCGATCAGAGTCTCGCTTCGCTCGTCAAGGAGCGCTTGGTCACGTACGAGGAGGCCGTCAAGCATTCGACGAGCCCCTCCGACTTTGCATTGTTGTTTCGTGGGGTGTCGGGTAGCGCGGAACGTGCCTGGACTCCGTCCGAGAAGGGAGCGACGTCGCATGACGAGTTCGACATCGAACACTTCGAGAAATAGCGCGCTCGCTGCGATCGCGATGCTCGTTCTCGCAACGGGTATCGCGCACGCCGACGGCAAGCGCGTCGTCGTGCTCGACTTCGACGGCCCGAAGGCCGAGAAGTTCCACGACGCGATCGTCAAGGCGATCGAGAAGAAGGCGAACACGGTCGTCGCCACCGACAAGTGGAACGGCGCCGCCGAAGAGCTGCAGGCGACGAAGCTCAACAAGAGGAACGCGCGCAAGATCGCCAAGCGGCTCAAGGTCGACGGCATCGTCAGCGCGACGATCGAAAAGAACGACGAGGGCTACGTCGTGCACCTCAAGCTGCGCGCCGGCAAGAGCGGCGCCGTCGTGGCCGAGCAGATCGATCTGAAAGCGGAGGGCACGAAGCTCTCGAAGAAAGAGATCAACGATCAGCTCGTCGGGGCAATCGACAACCTCGAAGCGAACGGCGGCGGCAGCAAAGACGAAGACGGCGGGCTCGGCGGCAGCAAAGACGAGGGCGACGACGACACCGCCAAGAAGGACACGAAGCCCGACAAGCCCGACAAAGCTGACAAGACCGACAAGACCGACAAGACCGACAAGGCCGACAAAGCCGACAAAGCCGACAAGACCGACAGCGCGACCGCGTCGACCGACGATCCGCCGCGCCATCACCACAAGAAAAAGGATGTCGCCGAAGACGACCCCAACGCGAACGCCAGCGTGACCGAGACGGCGACGGTCGAGGCGCCGGCGATGACCAGCTCCGAACGTCTGTCGGAGGGTAACCGCGCCGTCGATTTCGGCATCGGCATGTCGTTCACCGCGCGGCATTTGTCGTGGAAGTATTCGGCGGCGCTCGGGACGCCGCCGCCCGATTACAAAGAGGGCTTGCCCGTCGCGGGCGGCGTGATGGACGCGGTCGTGTTCCCGTTCGCGATCACGCACAAGACGACGGGCATCCTCACCGACATCGGCATCGAGGTCATGTACGACAAGGTCATCGATATCTCGTCGAAGAAGTCGTACATCGACGCGACCACGATGACCGAGCAGACCGCGAGCCTCGCGACCGACGAGGAGCACTTCGCAGTCGGCGCCGTGTTTCGCTACCCGGTCACCGACTCTTTCGTCGCCGGCGCGAAGCTGATGTACATGAATCAGCAGTTCGAGATCGCGCAGTCGTTCACGGCCGGGACGGGCGGCGCGACGCTCAACACCGACGTGCCGAACGTCCACTACAGCGCCGCCGAGCCGCGCCTGTTCCTGCACTACGCGGTGACGCCGGGCCTTGTCATCAATGCCGAGGGCGGCTTCATGCTGATCACGAAGACCGGCGACATCACCGCCGACACGACCGGCTACGGCGGCGCGACGGACAAGGGCTACGAGTTCACCGGCGGCGTCGACTACAACCTGACGAAGGCGATCTTCGCGCGTGCGCTGTTCCACTTCGAAGAGTTCAGCCTGACGTTCCACGGCGATCAGAACTCGTTGGCGAACTCGCGCGACGGCATGGCCACGACGCAAGACGTGTTCGGCGCGCGCGACTACTACTACGGCGGCTCGGTTCAAATCGGCTACATCTACTGAAGCAACGCGAACACGTCGCGTTGTAGCTCGCTGAGCACCGCCTTCGGCGCGTCGCCGGTGACGAGCAAGCCTTGGAGCGACTGGATCGGCTGCTCGGCCGGCGCGCCGAGGTAGATGCCGGGCTCGAACTGGATCATCGCGGTCCAGCCGGCGCCGGCGCGCTCGATCGAGTAGTAGCAGCCGCCTTGCGGCGAGTCGCCGCGACGCCAACCGCGGCGCTGCAGCGCGAGCAAGCTCGCGGTCGGCACGTTGCGATGCAAGATCGCCGAGAGCTTGCGCTCGCAATCGCGGGCGTCGGAAGCGTCGTGGACGACGCGCGCGAGCTGCTCGAACGGTTGCTCGCCGATGCGCTCGCGCCATGCCGCGCGCTCGTTCGCGGTCAGCTCGATCGGATGCACGATGCCGTAGCTCGCGTCGCTCGGCAGCTGGCGCGATTTGCCGGCGAGATCGACGGGGTTGCCGTCGGCGGTCACCGCGAACGCGAACGAGAGCGCGCCGTCGTGATACGCGCCCCACACGAGCGAGCTCGTCAGGTGACGGATCAACGAGTGCATCAAGTACACCTCGGCGAAGTGCAAGAACGCCATGCGGTGCGCCGACGCCATGTTGTCCTCGAGCCGCGCGAGCTGCGTGCGTGCGACCTGCTTGCACAGCTTCTCGAGCTTCTTCCAGCGCGCGAGATCGTCGCCTTCGGGCACGATCGCGAGCGTCGGCACGAGCATGTGATCGAAGGCCGCGCGCGCGTCGCCGAACTGCAGATCTTCGTCGCCGATGTCGGGGACGAGCCGATCGGCGAGATCTTCGGCGCCCATCCCCGCTGCTTCGGCGAGCGACTCGAACACGTGCTCGGCGCGCGCCTTGAGCGCCTTCGACTGCACCTTGTGCGCGATGTCGTAGATCTCGGCGAGCGCGGTGCGCGAGCGCATCATCGCGAGCGTCTCGACCGCTTCTTGCGCGCGCGCCGGGTTTCCCGACGGCGCCCACACGCGCGCGAGCTTGCCGAGCGCCGTCGCGGCCGCGTCGTCGCCGAAGCGGCCGACCGCGTGCAGCGCCCACTTGTCCTTCGGCGGGCCTTTGACGAACAACCACTGGCGAAACAGCGAGAACGCGAAGCGCGCGAGGGATGCTTCGGTGTAGCGCTCGGCCGCCGCGTCGATCGCCGGCGCGTTCTCGGTCGCGAGTAACTGCACGAGCTCGACGAGCGCGTCGCCTTGCAGCGCGTGCGTGCCGTCGCTCGTGATCGGCCGCGGCAGGCGCGACACGTCGACGAACGCGGGCAGCTTTTTCGGCTTCGCCGGCAGCGTCGGCGCGGCGGTCTCGACCAGCTCGCTCGCCTTTGCTCCCGAGTGCTGCTCGACGATCGCCGCGTGCGTGGTCGCGAGGTGGGCGAGCGCTTGCTCGTCGGCATCGCGCTGCTTCTTGTCGCAACTGGCGAGATCGGCGACGAGCCCGATCGCGGCGGCGTGGGGAAACCGCTCGAGCCACGCCTTGCCGATCGCGTGCTGCTTCTTGATCAGTGCGAAGCCGCGCGCCATCAGCGGCGCGACGCGCGGCGACTCGACGTTCGCGAGCCCGGCGAGCGTGTCGGGCTTGGCCTGGACGAACGCGACGATCGCGTCGAGCGCGGCGAGCCCGAACCGCGCGACGAGCATCTGAACGTCGTCGACCTGGCCGTACCAGCGCTTCGCCGGGATCGCGCGAAACGTGTCGAGCGCGAGCTTGTCGCTGTGCATCCAGCCGATGTGGAGCAAGAAGACTTTTTGCGTCTTCGCTTCGCGGATCAGCTTCTTCGCCTCGGCGGCGTCGTCGCGACCGTCGCGGTCCTGCAACTGCTCGTCGCGCTCGCCCGGCTTCCAATGGATCGTCTCGGCGAACGCGACCGGTTTCGCCGGCACGGGTGATTTCGCCGGCTGCTTGGCCGGCTTCGCCGCGGCCCACGGCGATCGCCACGCGTCGTCGGCCGGCAAGCGCGCGCCGGTCTCCGCGATCACGCGGGTGACGAACGGATCGTCGCTCGTTCCACCGACCGCGACGACGTGCTCGTCGAAGTACGCGCGCGCGAGCGGCAGGCCCATCGTGCGGCGCGGCGGATCGGTCGTGAACAGCGGCACCATCGCGGCGATCGACGCCGCCGACGGTCGGATCGCGGCGAGCTCGTCCCATGCGACATCGGCGTGCTCGACGATCGCGCGCAGCGCATCGGCATCGCCGTGGTCGTAGAGCGTCGCGAGCGTCGCGAAGTCGCGGAGCAAGCGCAGCGGCGCGACCGCGTGCTTGCCCAAATGGCGCACGATCGTCTCGGCAGGCACCCACTCGGTGCGATTCCAGCTGCGGCCGATGTCGGTCAAGCTCACGCTCGACGTGCGCATCGCCGCGGCGACGGCGAATTCGACGCCGACGTGATCGCCGGGATCGAACTGGCGCAGCTCGACCTCGTCCGCGGGTGTCCACAGCTCGGGCAACACCAGCGCGAGCGCGCAGCGCACCGCGTGGACGCGCGACGCCTTCGCAGCGACGGCTCGCACGATGTCGCGCTCGGCGCGAGCGCGCAGCCACAGCCACGGCGCGAGCCCGAGGTTGCCGATGCCGATGCCGGGTCGCACCGCGCGCAGCGCCCAGATCGAGTTGTCCCATTCGTACGTCGCGCGATCGAACGCGATCGATGCGAGCGTGACGTCGAGCGCGCGCGCGAATCCACCGACCGATGCGTGCCACTCGAGAAACTCCTCGGCGCCGCCCCACAACGCGAGTGCCGCGCCTTCGTCGATCACGTCGAGCGGCGTGTCGTCGCGCGCGGAGAACCTCGCGATCAAACGCTCGACGCGCGTGCGCACGGCCGGCGCGGTTCGCTCGAGCCCGGCGAGCACGGGGCCGCGCTTGCTGTTCACGATGTCGGCGACGCGTCCAAACGTCATCGCACACATTCTAGTGGTACACCTGGCGCGACATGAAGGCCGCCGACGTTCGTCGTACGTTTCTCGAATTCTTCAAGCGCAACGGCCACGAGGTCGTCGCATCGAGCTCGCTCGTTCCGCAAAACGATCCGACGCTGCTGTTCACGAACGCCGGCATGAACCAGTTCAAGGACGTGTTCACCGGCGCGGAGACGCGGCCGTACAAGCGCGCGACGTCGTCGCAGAAGTGCGTGCGCGCCGGCGGCAAGCACAACGATCTCGACGAGGTCGGCAAGACGCCGCGCCACCACACGTTCTTCGAGATGCTCGGCAACTTTTCGTTCGGCGACTACTTCAAAGCCGACGCGATCGCGTTCGCGTGGGAGCTGCTGACCAAAGAATTCGCGATCGATGCGAGCCGGATGGTCGTCACCGTCTACGGCGGCGATCAAGAGCTGCCCGGCGTCTCCGCCGACGACGAAGCTCGCGCGATCTGGAAGAAAGTCACCGGGTTTTCCGACGACCGCATCATCGGCCTCGGCAAGAAGGACAACTTCTGGCAGATGGGCGAGACCGGCCCGATGGGGCCGTGCACAGAGATCCACTTCAACCACGACGCGAACGGCAAGTGGCCGACCCAAGATCCGAACAGTTGGAAGGGCTGGCTCGAGATCTGGAACCTCGTATTCATGCAGTTCGTGCGTTACGAAATAGGCGGCGAGTTGAATCATCTTCCCGCGCCGTCGGTCGATACCGGCGCCGGGCTCGAGCGCGTGACCAGCGTCGTGCAAGGCGTGCGCTCGAACTACGACACCGATCTGTTCGTGCCGATCATCGCGCGCGTCGCCCAGATCTGCGGCCACGAGTACGGCCAAAACGCCGAGCGCGACACCGCGATGCGCGTGATCGCCGACCACGCGCGGTGCAGCGCGTTCCTGATCGCCGACGGCGTGTTCCCCGACAAGGGCAAGCGCGAGTACACGCTGCGAAGCATCTTCCGGCGCGCGGTTCGCCACGGCCAGCAGCACCTCGGCCTGCAGAAGCCGTTCATGGCCGATGTCTGCGACACGGTCATCGATCTGATGGGCGACGTCTATCCCGAGCTGCGCGAGCGCCGGACGACGATCCAGCGGGTGTCGAACGACGAGGAAGTGCAGTTTCGCGCGACGTTGGCGCGCGGGCTCGAGCGACTCGAAGGCGAGCTGGGCAAGCTCGGTAAAGGCGAGACCTACGCGGGCAAGAGCGTGTTCACGATGTACGACACGTTCGGCTTCCCGGCCGATCTGACGCGCGTGATCGCCGAAGAGCGCGGGCTCGCGATCGACGAAGACGGCTTCAAGGCCGAGCTCGCAGCGGCAAAGGCGAAGAGCAAGTTCAACGTCGGCGACGCCGCGGTCGAGACCGTCTTCAAATCACTCGCGAGCGACGTCGGTCCGACGAAGTTCACCGGCTACGAAGGTCGTGGCACGAGCGGCGAGGGCACGGTCAAGGCGATCGTGGTTGCGGGCAAGCGCGTCGACAAAGCGAGCGCGGGCAGCGACGTCGCGCTCGTGTTCGATCAGACGCCGTTCTACGGCGAGTCCGGCGGCCAGATGGGCGACACCGGCAGCGTGCTCAGCGCGAGCGCGAAAGTGCGCATCGACGATACCGAAAAGCCCGCGGGCGACATGCACGTGCTGATCGGCGAGGTCGAGACCGGCACGCTCTCCGTCGGCGACAAGGTCAAGTTCGAGGTCGACGACGCGCGCCGCGAGCGGATTCGCGCGAACCACTCGGCGACGCACTTGCTCAACCACGCGCTCAAGCACGTGCTCGGCGATCACGTCGCGCAGAAGGGCTCGCTCGTCGCGCCCGATCGCCTGCGCTTCGACTTCGCGCATTTCTCGCCGATGACCGACGACCAGAAGCGTCAGGTCGAGGATCTCGTCAACGCCGACATTCGCGCGAATGCCGAGAGCAAGATCGAGACGCTGCCGATCGAGCAGGCGAAGCAAAAGGGCGCGGTCGCGATGTTCGGCGAGAAGTACGGCGACCGCGTGCGCGTCGTCGGCATCGGCAACGAGTCGCTCGAGTTTTGCGGCGGCACGCACGTGCGCCGCGCGGGCGATATCGGGCTGTTCAAGATTCTCTCCGAGGCCGGCGTCGCGCAGGGCGTGCGCCGCATCGAAGCGGTCACCGGCGCGGGCGCGCTCGAGTATTTGCGCAAGCTCGAAGGCGAGCTCGGTCGCACCGGCGCGCTGCTCAAAGCGCAGCCGATGGAAGTGCACGCTCGGGTCGAGAAGCTGCTCGGCGATGCGAAAGACGCCGGCCGCGAGATCGAGAAGCTCAAGGCGCGCATCGCGTCGGGCGGCGGCGCGCGTGATCTGATGGCCGAGACCGTCGTGATCAAAGGCGTCAAAGTGCTCGCCGCCCAGGTCGAGGTCGACGACGCCAAGGTGCTGCGCGACACCGGCGATCAGCTCAAGGACAAGCTCGGCTCGGGCGTCGTCGTGCTCGCGGGCACCGGTGGCGCCGAAGTGAAGCTCGTCGCGATGGTGACCAAGGATCTTTCGGACCGCGTCCCCGCCGGCAAGCTGCTCGGCGAGGTCGCGGCGGCGATGGGCGGGCGCGCCGGTGGTCGCGCCGACATGGCGCAGGGCGGTGCAAAAGATGCGTCGGCGTTGCCGGCCGCGCTCGCAGCGGCTCGCAAGTGGGTCGAAGAGCACGTGTAGTCCGCGGGCGCAGGTTCGTCGCGTACATCGCTTTCGTGGGATAATTTCTGCTCGGATGGCGCCTGCCGACTCCAGCGGCGCGAAGCCGGTCGGTCCGGTCGCGCTTCGCATCAAGCTTCGCTACGACGACGTCGACGCGATGGTGCAGCGGTTTGCGTGCAATGTCGGTCGTAGCGGCCTGTTCTTGCCGACGAAGTCGCTGCATCCGGTCGGCACCGAAGTGAAGTTCGAGCTGCGGATCGCGAACGACACGCCGGTGCTCGTCGGCCTCGGCAAAGTCAAAGCCGCACGGCCGCCGGATCCGAACAATCCGAAGGCGGCGTTCGGCCTCGCGATCGAGCTGAT
>DASXEF010000482.1:0-5021 GCA_036490255.1 Kofleriaceae bacterium | reverse complement strand
CGGTCGCCAGCTGCACGCCGGCATGCAGCCGCACTTGCAGAAGCTGATCGACGCCGCGCTCGCACCGCCGACGTTCGATCCGAAGACGAGCGACCGCACGCTGCGCATCGGGCTCGCCGATTCGGCCGAGCTGTGGCTGTTGCCGGCGCTGTTGCGCGCGCTCGAGCGCGACGCGCCGAACATGCGCGTGATCGCGACGCCGGTGCAGTTTCGCACCGTCGCAGCGGCGCTCGCGAGTGGGCTCGATGTTGCGGTCACGGTCGCCGACGAGCTACCGGCGACGATCCGGCGCCAACCGCTGATCACCGGCGGGTTCGTGTGCCTCTACGATCCGCGTCACGCACGGCTCGGCGCGCTGACCGAGAAGGCGTACTTCGCGCGCGAGCACGTGATCGTGTCGTACAACGGCGATCTGCGCGGCATCGTCGAGGATCTGCTCGGCAAGGCCCGCAAGATCCGCTGCTCGGTCGCGACGTTCGCGCACATCGGCGCGCTGATCGAAGGCACCGCGATGCTCGTGACGATCCCGAAGCTCGTCGCGGATCAGATCCGCACGACGCGGCCGCAGCTGGCGACGAAGCCGCTGCCGTTCGCACTCGAGGGCGCGTGGTTGGATCTGCTGTGGCCGATCGCGAGCGACGACGACGCGCCGTGCCGCTTCTTGCGCGAGCAGATCACGGCGATCGCGAAAACGCTTGCTGCGCGGCGGCGATGACGCTCGTCAGCGCGAGCACCACGGCGGGCGCGAGCGCGGCGATGAGCGCGACCTCGCGATCGCCGAGCGCGGCGATCACCGCCGCGCTCACGCCGCCGACCACTGCCGACAGCGGCACGAACGGCGTCGGCAGCACGCAATCGCGAAACGGTGGCCGACCGCGCCGCACGAGCACGTCGTTGCGACCGCGCCGCGCCGCGAGCGCGATCACGGCCGCAAAAAAGCCGGCGAGCGCTCCGATCAACGCACCGCCGGCGAGCCCGAAGGCGATCTGCGCGACCACGCGCAGATGTTAACGCGCTACTGGATCGTTCCGCCGCACTGGTTTGCTTGGCCGTTGCCGCCGCAGACCTGACCGTTCGTGCAATCGCCGCAGTTCACGGTGTTGCCGCAACCGTCGCCGATGATGCCGCATTGCGCGTTCGCTTCCGCGCAGGTCAGCGGCGTACACATCGGGCCGCTGCCGCAGACGCCGCTCATGCCGCCGCCGCCGCAAGTCTGGTTCGTCATGCACGTGCCGCAGGTCAAGATCACGCCGTCGTCGCAACCGTCGCCGGTCTCGCCGCAGTTGTAGCCGAAGTCAGCGCACGTCTTCGGCGTGCACGTCACGGTCTGCTGACCGACGCACGACGCGAGATCGAACAGCATGAACTCGAGCGTCTGCTCTTGCGGCGTCATCGCGTTCTTGCCGGTCGGGTCGGCCGTCGTGAGGCACTCGCTCGGATAGTTCGCGTTGTTGGCCACCGACGCGTCGTTGACGTGGAAGTCGCTGAACAACACGCGACCGCACTGCGTCGTCGGTTTGGTCGTGTAGTTGATCGGCGTGTCGAACGTGTAGTGCAGTGGATAGTTCGGGCCCTTCAGCCAGAGCTGCGCGGGCGTGCCCGACATCGTTCCCGGCGTCGAGCTCACCGCGTTGAAGTCGTTGCGCACGACATCGACGGGAATCTGACCGACCGTCGCGGTGGCACCGACTTGCTTGAGCCAGTTCGCAAAGGCGACACGGCGCGTCTGCGTGCCCGTGTCACCTTGCAGCGTCTGATCGACGGTGCCGGTAAGGCTGTCATCGTCGCTCTGGCCGACGTCCCACGTCGCGGTCTGCGAGAACGGGATCGGGCCGGTGTTGCCACCGCCGGCGCCGTCGTTGGTCAACCACACGTAGCTGAAGTGCGTCGCGTAGACGCGTCCACCGGCGTTCGCGTAGTTGATCACGTTTTGCTGCTGCGTCGCGGTCTTCTCGGCATCCTTGCCGACGCACTCGAACAACACCATGTCGTATTTGTCGAGCTCGCTTGGAGTGTTGTAGAGCGACGTTGCCGCCGGCGTCGACGCGTCGATGCGCGCGCCGTTGTCCTTGTAGAAGTGGACGCGACCCGCGCCGGTCGGATCGGTGAACTCGCTATCGTCGACGCCGATCTTCCGCAGCACGCAGTGAAGCGTGTCGACCTGACCGGTGTCGAACGCCATCAGCGGCATGTCGTCGTACACGTCGCTGCCCGTGCCGGCGGCGGTGACACCCGGCGTGTGGACGCGCGGCAAGTGGGTCTGGTCGTTCGTCAGCGCGTTGTTCGCGCAACACGTGACGTTCGCGAGCGTGACCTCGCGGCGCCAGCGACCGAGCTGGATCACGATCGGGATGTTCGTGCCGCACGGCACGTTGTCGAGCTTGAACGTGCCGTCGATGCCGGTGACGACGCTGACCATCGGGCTGCCGGTGACTTCGCTGCTGCACGTATCGCATGACACACCGCTCGCGAACGGCTGCACGCCGTACGTCGGCGCGCCGGCCGAACCGTCGGGGATGTACACGAGCGCGCCGTAGATCGGATCGGGCGTCCAGGTCGCCCACGCGTTCGAGCCCGTGCTCGGATGGCCCGGCGCCGTGACCGTGCCGCTGATCGACGTCGTCGGCATGCTCGTGCACGCGTTGACTTCGGTGCACAGCGGACCGACGCACGGCGGACCGGCGCAGATATTCGCGCTGCCTCCGCCGCCGCAGGTCTGACCCGACGGACACGTGCCGCAGCTCGCGGTCACACCACCGCAGCCGTCGGAGACGATGCCGCAATCCGCGCCGTAGTCGGCGCACGTGAGCAGCGAACATGCGCTGCCGCTACCAGTGCCGCCGCTGCCGCATTGGAAGTTGACGCCGCCGCCGCCGCACGACTCGCCCGTCGGGCACGAGCCGCATTGAATGATGTTGCCGCAACCGTCGCCGATCGGTCCGCACATCGCGCCGGCCGATTGGCAAGTCACGAGGCCGCAGCCGTTCGCATCGGGCGCCGCATCGCCGATCGTCGCCGGCGCGTCTTGCGGCTCGCCGTTCCCATCGACGTTGCCGTTGCCGTTGTTATGACCGCCACACCCGAACGCCACGACCGCTGCGACGAGGAATCCTCGGGTCGACTTGATGTTCATCTTTAGGTTGCGAGCATCTCACGCGCGTGTCAGGGCGACCAGCTTTGATCAAGTCCCGTCGGGTAGCTGCGGGTTAGATCGCGACGCGTACGATTTCGTAGGCGGATGTCAGCGTAGAAAACTCGCCCCGAGTCGACGCAGCTACTTGCCCACTGCTGGGGACAACCGACACCAGCTGTCGACGACGATCCGCCACACGACACAGATCGAAACCGCCGCGAAGCATGCGGAAATGTCCAGCCGCGCCGATCGCGTGGCACGTTCGACCGCATGAAGAAGTATCTGTTCGTCGCGCTCTTCAGCATCGCGGGCGTCGCGTACGCGGATCACATGCGGCCGCCGCAAGCCGCGTTCGACGCGTGCGCCAAGAGCAAGCAAGGCGACTCGTGCTCGTTCACCGGCAAGTCGAACCAGACGGTCAACGGCACGTGTCAGGTGCCGCGTCATCACGCCGACGGCAGCGCCGCGGCAACGCTGGTGTGTCATGCGCCGCATCACGACCACGGCGGAGGCAGCGGCAGCGGCGGCTGAGAGCTGCATGCTACCTTGTGCGCGTGGCCGAGCCGACGATCGGCGCGTACAAGGTTCTCCGTAAGATCGGCGAAGGCGGCATGGGCGCCGTCTTTCTCGGCGAGCACACGCTGCTCGGCCGCAAAGCGGCCATCAAGGTGCTGTTGCCGTCGCTGTCGGCGAACGAGAGCATCGTTCGCCGGTTCTTCAACGAAGCGCGCGCGGTGACGCAGATCTCCGATCCGGGGATCGTGCAGGTGTTCGACTTCGGCCATCACACCGACGGCAGCGCGTTCCTCGTGATGGAGCTGCTCGAAGGCGAATCGATGACGACTCGATTGCGCCGCATCAAGCGGTTCAGCGTCGCCGATTGCACGCGGCTGATGCGAATGACATGCGCGTCGCTCGCGGCGGCGCACGCCAAGGGCATCGTCCATCGCGATCTCAAGCCCGACAACATCTTCATCGTTGGCGATCCGGCGGTGACCGGTGGCGAGCGGCCGAAGATCCTCGACTTCGGGATCGCGAAGCTCTCCGGCGACGCGCCCGACATGCACAAGACGCGTACCGGCGCGCTGATCGGCACGCCGGTGTACATGTCACCCGAGCAATGCCGTGGCGCGGGCGAAGTCGACAATCGCTCCGACATCTATTCGATTGGCTGCGTGATGTTTCGCTTGCTCGCCGGCCGCGCGCCGTTCGAGGGCGAAGGCTCCGGCGACGTGATCGCGGCGCACTTGCGCGAGCCGGCGCCGTTCGCCGCCGCGTTCGTGCCGGATCTCCCCGACATGGTCGATCTGATCTTGCAGCGCTGCCTGCAAAAAGATCCGGCGCAGCGATTTCAATCGATGACCGAGCTCGCGCAAGCGCTTGGCCAAGTCGAGACGATGCTCCATCACTCGAGCCAACCGACGATCGCGGTCGAAGGCGCGAACATCACACCGATCGCGATGTCGACCCCGACCCCGATTTTGCCGTCGACGATCACGCACGCGAGCGGGCAACACGCCCCGCCGTCGCGCCGCACGCAGTGGCCGATCGTGGTTGCAGCCGCGCTCGTGACGGCGGCGATCGCGATGACGATCGTGGTGTTGGCGACGCGGCATCACACTGTTCCACCGGCTCGAGATGCAGCGATCATCGCGCCGGCCGCGATGCCGATCGATGCAGCGATTGCACCTACAATCGATGCGCCGATTCCCGCCGATGCTGCAATCGACGCGGGTATGATCGTGACGCCCGCGAAGCCCACCACGCATCGCGCAAGCAAACCCGTTCATGCGAACGCTCCACCGTCCGCGGCCGACGTCGATCGCGGCGATTAGTGCGCTGCTGATCGCGCTCACGTCGGTCGCCCGCGCGCAGAGCCCGGAAGCCG
>DASXEF010000478.1:0-4423 GCA_036490255.1 Kofleriaceae bacterium | reverse complement strand
AGCTCGGCCGTGCCGGCGACTCGCGCCGGGCGAAGGCTCTGGCGCGTCAGCTCGACGGCGAGCTCCGCGCGATCGCGCACGTCGCACGCGGCGGTGATGCGATCGAAGTCGACGCCGAGCTGCTCGACGATCGTCCACAGCGCCGCGAAGCAGTCGTCGTTTGCGTTCGCGCGCATCCACGCGGTGACCGTCTCTGCCCACGGGCCGACGACGACGGCGGCAACTTCGCGATCGTCGATCACCGCGACCAGCGTCCGTGGACGCGTCGCGGAGACGAACGAGCTCACAGCCCGACCGCTGCGAGCGCCTTTACAAATCGCTCGGGCAGCGGCGCCTCGATGCGATGACCGGCGATCTCGAGCGTCGCGGCGTGCAAGAAGAAGCCGTCGAACCCGTCGAGCGGCAGGCCCTTGTAAAGCACGTCGCCGGCGATCGGCGCGCCGACGTGCGCGAGGTGCGCGCGGACCTGGTGCATGCGGCCCGTCGTCGCGGTGCAGCGCACGAGCGCGTACTGGTTGCCGGCGCGCTCGATCGAGAACGTCGTGTGCGCGGTGAGCCCGTCCGTGTGATCGATGACGACGTGATCGCCGCGCTGCGCGAGCGGCTCTTCGCAATCGCGCGACACCGGCAGCGCGTCGCAGATCGCGAGATACGTCTTCGCGACGCCGCCGGTGCCGAACGCGTCACGCAACGCGCGATACGACGCTTCGGTGCGCGCCGCGACGAGCACGCCCGACGTGCCGATATCGAGTCGATGCACGAGTCCGCCGTCGCGCACGTCATCGCCGATCGCGATGCACTCGGGAAACCGCGCGGCGAGCCCGTTCGCGATCGTGCCGAGCTCCGCCGCGCGCAACGGTTGCGACGGCACGCCGGCGGGCTTGTTGATCGCGACGAGCTCGGGCGTCTCGAGCAAGATCTCGAGTGCGACGTTGGGGTCGGCGACGACCCGCAGCGCATCGCCCCACACCGGCTCGCGCGCGAGCTCGAGCACGTCGCCGGCGACGACGCGATCGCCCTTCTTCGCGCGCTTGCCGTTGACGCGAACCTCGCCGGCATCGAACAGCTCGCCGAGCTGACGGCGACCGGCCTCGGGAAAGTGCTTGGCGAGCGCTTTGTCGGCGCGGTCGTCGGTCTCGACGGTGTGTTTGCTCATACAGCCTCGAACAGGATCGCGGGCATCACGGTGTTGGGCTCGACGAGCTCGAGCTCCGCGCCGAGCTCGACGAGCGCGTTGCAACCGACGAGCGACGACAGGATCGCCGAGCCCTGCTTCGGATGTGGATGTGCGATCAGATGCTCGCCGTTGCGCACGACCGTCGCGCGAATGAAGTGCGCGCGGCCGGCTTGCTTGCGATAGCCGTGCGCGAGCACGACTGGAGCGCGCGGCCGTTGCGTGACGGCGGCGCCTTGCATCGCGAGCAGCGCGGGTCGCACGAACAGCTCGAACGCGACGTACGTCGATACGGGATTACCCGGCAAGCCGAACACCGGCACGTGGTTGTTCATGCCGAACGAGAACGGCTTGCCCGGCTTCATCGCGACTTTGTAGAGCTCGAGCGTGACGCCCGCCGATGCGAGCGCGGCGCGCACGTGATCGCGGTCGCCGACCGAGACGCCGCCGGTCGTGATCACGACGTCGTGATCGAGCGCGCTCGCGATCAATGCCGCCATCGTGATCGGATCGTCTTTCGCGATGCCGATGTAATCGGGCTCGCCGCCGGCGTCGCGGATCAGCGCGGCGAGCGAATACTGCGACGAGTCGACGATCTGTGCGGGCTCGAGCGGGCTCGACACGTCGACGAGCTCGTCGCCGGTCGCGATGATCGCGACGCGCGGACGCCGCGTGCACGGCACGTCGGCGACGCCGAGCGCGGCGAGCAGCCCCAGCTCGCCGGGACCGAGCCGAGTGCCCGAATCGACCGCGCGTTCACCGGCGGCGATGTCCTCGCCGGCGAGCCGCACGTTCTCGCCTGCGGCGGCCGCAGGCAGCGTGACGTTGCCGCTGTCCTCGACGGTCGCGTCTTCTTGCATCACGACGGTGTCGAGCTCGACGGGCATCGGCGCGCCGGTGAAGATCCGCACCGCGACGCGCTCGGGAATCGCCTCGGTGATCGGGTGACCTGCCGCGACGGTGCTGTGAATCGGAAACGTCGCCGGCAACTCGCTCGAGCGCACCGCGTAGCCGTCCATCGCCGAGTTCGCGAACCCGGGCAGCGAGCGCGGCGCCACGATCGTCTCGGCGAGAAATCGCCTGCGAGCGTCGGCGAGCGGCACGCGCTGGGCGTCGAGCCGCTGGATGCGCGCCGCGACGGCCGCGACCGCATCTTCGACGGAATGCATGGCGATTGGATATCACGCCACGTTAGTCTGCCCACCATGAGACGGCTCTTGTTTGTCGTGATCACAGCGTGCTCGGGCTCCGCGACACCAGTCGCCACCGCGCCGAAACCCGAAGTGAAAGAGCTCGCGTCGCCGCTCGAGCAACATCACCTGCAAGGGCTCAAGCAGCTCACGTTCGGCGGCGACAACGCCGAAGCGTACTGGTCGTTCGCCGGCGACAAGTTGATCTTCCAGACCAACCACAAGCCGTATCAATGCGATCAGATCGAGGAGATGCCGTCGACCGGCGGCGCCTCGAAGCTGGTGTCGCTCGGCAAGGGCCGCCAGACCTGCTCGTACTTCTTGAAAGGCGATCAGCAGATCATCTACGCGTCGACCGACGAGAACGCGCCCAACTGCCCGACGCCGCCCGACATGTCGAAGGGCTACACGTGGGGCTTGTTCGAGTACGACATCTATAAAGCGAACGCCGACGGCACGAACCGCACGAAGCTCGTCGGTGGCCCGGGCTACGACGCCGAAGCGACGGTGTGCCCGAAAGACGGCTCGATCATCTTCACGTCGCAGCGCTCGGGCGATCTCGATCTGTGGCGCATGGATGCCGACGGCGGCAATCTACGCCAGCTCACGACCGGAATCGGCTACGACGGCGGCGCGTTCTTTTCGGCCGACTGCTCGAAGATCGTGTGGCGCGCATCGCGGCCGCAACCGGGCCCCGAGCTCGAGGAGTACAAGGCGCTCTACGCGCAGCACCTGGTCAAGCCGAACAAGATGAACTTGTGGGTCGCCAACGCCGACGGCACCGAAGCGCGTCAAGTGACGTATCTGCCGGGCGCGTCGTTCGCGCCGTACTTCTTCCCGAACGGCAAGCGGATCATCTTCGGCTCGAACTACTTGTCGCCGCACAGCGGCGATTTCGATCTGTTCGCGGTCGATAGCGACGGCACGCACCTCGAGCGCATCACCGACGACGGCAGCTTCGACGGCTTCCCCGTGTTCTCGCCCGACGGCAAGACGCTGTCGTTCTCGTCGGGCCGGCGCGACACGATCAAGGTCGGCGAAGGCTCCGGCGCGACCGAGACGTGGCGCATGACCGGCACGCCCGCCGACCCGCACGGCATCAACGTGTTCACCGCGCAATGGACCGATAGCGGCACGCCGCAATATCAGCCCGAGAGCGCGATGGCCGACGAATACCGCACGCTGATCGATTACCTCGCCGACGACGCGCGCGAAGGCCGCGGCATCGGCAGCAAAGGTCTCGCCGACGCCGCCGACTACGTGCAGAAACAACTCGCCGATGCCGGCGTCGAGCCCGGCGGCGATGCCGGCGCGTGGCGGCAGACGTTCGAGGTCACGACCGATATCACGCGCGGCGACAAGACCGCGCTCGCGATCGACGGCAAGCCGGTCGCCGCCGATGCATTCGCGGCGATGCCGTTCTCGTCGCAAGCGCCGGTCAGCGGCGCGATCGTCGACACGGGTTGGGGCATCACCGACGAGGCGATCAAGCGCGACGACTACAAAGGCAAGAACGTCAAAGGCAAGATCGTGCTCGTCCATCGCTTTGCGCCCAGCGATCCGAAGGCAGATGCCGTTGCAGTCGCGGCCGCCGGCGATCTGCGCAAGAAAGCATTCGTCGCGCACAACCACGGCGCGATCGGCATGATCGTCGTCGACGACGGCGATCTGAAACAAGACGAAGCGCCGCTGCCGACGCTGTCGCCGGAATCTGCGGGCCAGCACGGCGACTCCGGCATGCCGATCGTCGTCGTCAAGCGCGCCGCGATCGGCAAGTTGCCGAAAACCGCGTCGATCACCGTCGAGCTCAAGACGGTGCGCGCGCCGACCGACAACGTCATCGGCATCATTCGCTCGACCGCGCCGAACAAGCTGCCGGGCGCGATCGTGATCGGCGCGCACTTGGATCACCTCGGCATGGGCGGCGGCGGCAACGCGCTCGATCCGACCGTGCACGCCGTGCACAACGGCGCCGACGACAACGCGTCGGGCGTCACCGCGCTGATCGAAGCCGCGCAGATCTTGGCGAAGCAAAAGTCGACGCTACAGCGCGACATCT
>DASXEF010000399.1:0-28286 GCA_036490255.1 Kofleriaceae bacterium | reverse complement strand
GACGACGATCGCAGCGAGCGTGTGCTCCACGTCGCCAACGGTAGCTCCTATTAAACAAAAGTCAATAGCGGTCAGCGTGCCGGTAACCGTTCAGGTTCTCGGTCCCACAGTTCCCTAACCTCGTGCTCGACAGTCGCGCGTGTGGCCGCCGGTGTGGTGGCAGGACCGCGTTCAGGCGCGGAGGATCGGGCTCGAACAGGGAGCTGCGGAACCGCGAGCCTGAATCGGAATTACGCCGCTTCGCTGTGCTCCGCCGTGATCTCCGCCATCGCGTGGTCGACTTCATCGAGCTCCCACAGCCGGCGATCGAGCTCGGCGCGAACGTCGGTCGCGCTGCCGGTCGTCTGCACGCTATGCGCGATGAGGTGCAGCATCTCGTCCATCGCCGAGAGCTCGTCCGACAGCTCGGCGATGCGCGTCGTCGTGTCTTCGCGGCGGCGTACCCGGCGCGCTTGAATATCGCTGCGGAGCCGCGAGCGCTCGATGAACGGCGCATCGCCCGCCGGCGCGTAGCGCAGCGATTCGACGCAGCGATGGTGCACGCGCGAGGTCTCGACGAACTGCTCGAGCAAGCCCTCGAGGTCGTAACGATTCGAGGCGTTCGCGTCGATCGCTTCGATCTCCTCGGCGAGATCCGACAGCTCGCGATACTGGTGCGCGCGTGCCGGGCCGCACATCTCGACGCGGCGCATCCGCAGCCGATCGCGCTGGCGCAGCCGCTGGCTCGCGGCCCAGTGATCGAGCTGTGCACGTACGTAGGCGCTGCGCGTCGCGACGGCCGCGATCGTGATCGCACCGACAGCGGTGAAGATCGCGGCGAGCACGCCCGCGTAACACACCGCGAAATACAAGGCCGTGGTCACGATCGGCACGCTCATCGGATGAAGCAAGGCGCCCCGCACGTAGTGGGTCGGCGAGCGAGTCTGGGTACAAGCGAGCGCGCTCGTGGGCATGTCACGAGGCAATTACATTTGGTGTGCCATCGCGCAGCGCTGCGCGATCGCGACCGCATCACTTCGGAGCGATGCGCTCACGCGCATTGTGGCGAGCTTGCGTGCTCAGAGCTTTACGCGGGCGTTCGTCGGGTCGTAGAGCGGACGCAGCGACGCGATCGCGGGAAACCGATCGTTGGCGATCTGGACTTCGATCTTGCCGGCATCGAGCCATTTTTGGTCGAGGCCGGGCGCGCTTAACATTGCGAGCCCGACGGCGCCGCCGAGTGTGTGGCCGTACGACGCGGCGCGTACGTAGCCCACCGGGACGCCGTCGCGGAGCACGGGCTCGGCGTGGAACAAGAGCGGCTCGGGATCTTTGACCAGGATCTGGACGAGCCGCTTGTGCAACGGGCCGGCGGCTTTTTGCGCGACCACGGCGTCTTTGCCGACGAAGTCGGGCTTCTTGAGATCGACCGCGAAGCCCAAGCCGGCCTCGAGCACCGTGTCGGTGTTGTCGATATCGTGGCCGTAATCGCGATACGCCTTTTCCATGCGACAGCTCGCGAGCGTCTTGAGGCCGGCATGCGTGAGCCCGTCTTGCTCGGCGAGCCGATCGTAGACGTGCAGCGCTTGCTCGGTCGGAATGTAGAGCTCGTAACCGAGCTCGCCGAGATACGTGATGCGCAGGCAGAGCACGCGCGCGAGCCCGATGTCGATCTCTTTCGCGCCGCGAAACGGGAACGCGTCGTTCGACAGATCCGCGCCGGTCACGCGCTGCAAGATCTCGCGCGAGCGCGGGCCTTGCACGTTGAGCTGCGCGTACGCGGCCGTCATGTCGGCGACGTGCGCGTGCGAATCGGCCATCGCGCGCTTCATGTGCGTCTCGACGTGGCGATGCGCGGTGTCGGACGCGACGACCCAGTAGCGCTCGTCGTCGAGCTTGGTGACGGTGAGATCGGCTTGCAGCTTGCCGGCGGCGTCGAGCCACTGCGTGTACGTGACGAGCCCGGAGTCGCCGTCGACGTGGTTCGCCGAGACGTGCTCGAGCACTTTGCCGGCATCGCGGCCCTCGACGAGAAACTTCGCCATGAACGACATGTCCATGACGATCGCGCCTTCGCGTGCCGCGCGATGCTCGCGCGCCCAGTGGTGAAACCACGACGGCCGCTGCCACGTCAGCTCGTCGGCCGGCGTCGCGCCGTGACCGGCGTAGTAATCGGCGCCTTCCCAGCCGCTGACGTCGCGAAAGTACGCGCCGCGTGCGACGAGCCGATCGTAGAACGGCGAGCGCTTCGCGCCACGCGCGGTCTGCGCGGTGCGCGTCGGATAGTGGCACTGGTAAACCATGCCGAGCTGCTCGACGGTGCGCAGCCGGCGATATTCGGGATTCGCTTGATACGAGTGCAGGCGATCGATGTTCATCGCGGTGATGTCGACGTCGGGGCTGCCGTTGACGATCCAGTGCGCGAGCACGCGGCCGAGCCCCGGCCCGGTGAGAATGCCGATCGAGTTGAGCCCGGCGGCGACGAAGTAATTCTCGAGCTCGGGTGATTCGCCGACGACCGGCTGCAGATCCGGCGTGAAGCTCTCCGGACCGCAGAAGAACTTCTTGACGCCGACGTCCATCGAGATCGGCACGCGCGACATCGCTTTCTCGACGTACGGCCCCATCCGATCCCAATCGGGCTGGATCTCGCCGAACGAGAAATCTTCGGGAACGCCGCGCACGTTCCACGGCGCGCAGCGCGCCTCGAACAAGCCGATCATCAAGCCGCCGACCTCTTCGCGGAAGTAGCCGTACGACCCCGGGTCTTCGAGGACCGGCCAATCACTGCCGAGCTCTTTGATGCGCTCGGTGATCAAATAATAATGTTCGGCCGACTGGAGTGGAATCGACACTCCATGCTTGGCGCCGAGCTGACGCGCCCACATGCCTGCGCAATTGACGACGTATTCACACGCGATGTCGCCGTGCGGCGTCTGCACGCCGGCGACTGCGCCGCGCTTCGTGCGCAGCCCGATCACCGGGCAATCCTCGACGAGCTTCGCGCCGGCGAGTCGCGCACCTTTCGCGAGCGCCATCGTCGCGTCGACCGGGTTCGCGCGGCCGTCTTCCTTGACGTAAAAGCCGGCGAGCAAATCGTCGGTCTTCGCGAGCGGGAACAGATCTTTGACCTGGTTCGGCGAGAGCTCGTGAACGTCGATTCCGCACAAGCGATTGAATGCCGAGACCCGGCGATACTCTTCGAGCCGATCGCGCTCGGACGCGACCTCGATGAAGCCGACCGGTTTGAACCCGGTCGACTGGCCGGTCTCGGCTTCGAGCTTCGTGTAGAGATCGCGCGTGTACTTGCGCATCTCGGTCGACGTCTCGCTCGTCGATCCGAATGTGACGATCAATCCCGCGGCGTGCCAGGTCGTGCCGGAGGTGAGCTTGTCGCGCTCGAGCAGCACGACGTCTTTCCAGCCCATGTGAGCCAGGTGATAGGCGACGGAGCAACCGATGATCCCGCCGCCGATCACGACGACGCGCGCGTGACTAGGCAATGCAACCATGAGCGCCGCAGTATAGTCGCGTCGTGAGCGGGCTGCAGCGAACACTAGGTCCTCTCGCGATCTGGGGACTCGGCGTCGGCTACGTCATCTCCGGGATGTACTTCGGCTGGAACTACGGCTTGCCCGAAGGCGGGCCGTACGGGCTGCTCGCGGCGACGGGCGCCGCGACGGTGCTCTACATCGCGTTCGTGCTCGGCTATGCCGAGCTGTCGTGCGCGCTGCCGAAGGCCGGCGGCGTGTTCGTCTATGCCGGCCGCGCGTTCGGCACGCAGATCGGCTTCGTCGCCGGCATCGCGCAGCTCGTCGAGTACGTGCTCGCGCCGGTCGGCATCGCCTTCGCGATCGGCAGCTACATCAACCAGGCGGCGCCCGGCGTGCCGGTGATGGCCGTCGCGATCGTGTCGTACGCGATCTTCACCACGGTCAACATCGTCGGCGTCAGGCTGTCCGCGGGCTTCGAGCTGATCTTGACGATCGTCGCGGTGATCGAATTGTGCGTGTTCGGCGTGGTAGTGCTGCCGCACTTTTCATGGGCGCGGTTCTCGGCCGATCCGTTACCGCATGGCTGGCTCGGCGTGCTGCCGGCGATGCCGTTCGCGATCTGGTTCTATCTCGGCATCGAGGGGCTCGCGAACGTCGCCGAAGAAGCGCGCGCGCCGCAGCGCGATCTGCCGCGCGGGTTCTTCGCGGCGATGGTCACGCTCGTCGTGCTGACCGCGATCGTGTTGTTCGGCGCGGTCGGCGCCGCGGGCTGGCGCGGCATCGCGTATACGGCCGTCGATTCGACGACAAACTCCGACTCGCCGCTGCCGCAGGCGATCTCGCACGTCGTCTCGCGCACGAGCCCGTTCTTCGTCGCGCTGACCGGCATCGGCCTGGTCGGCCTGGTCGCGAGCTTTCACGGCATCTTGATCGCGGCGAGCCGATCGATCTTGGCGCTCGGCGAGGCCGGGCTGTTGCCGCGCGCGCTGGGCGAGATCCATCCGCGCCGCAAGACGCCGGTCGTCGCGCTGCTCGCGAACCTCGTGGTCGGCCTGATCGCGCTCGCGACCGGTCGAACCGACGAGATCATCGTGCTGTCCGTGCTCGGCGCGCTGACGCTCTACGTGATCGCGGCGGCGTCGCTGATCGCGCTGCGCAAACGCGAGCCCGAGCTCGCACGGCCGTATCGCACGCCGCTCTACCCGGCGGCGCCGATCGTGGCGATCGGGCTCGCATTGATCTGTATGGGCGCGATGGCCGAGCGCCATCCGTATCTGGCGCTGATCTATGCGGGAATTCTCGGTCTCAGCTGGGGCGCTTTGCGGATCTTCGTCTCCCCGGAACGTCGCCATTCCGCGCGATTTGGGTAGGATGCCGCCCTCATGCGGATCCACCACCTAGCCCTCGCCATGTTGCTCGTGGCGTCGTGCGATCAGGGCAAGAGCAAGCTCGACGACGTCAAGGTCGCCCCACCGCGCGTTCCGGTTCCCGCCGGATCGGCGGGCGTGGCCGCCATTCCGTCGACGCCCGCGATCGACATCGACAGCAAGGACATCCTGGCGCGCACGTCGGTGGCCGATGAAGTCGACGTCAAGTGGGTGCTGTTCGCGTGGAAGGATCTCGACGCGACGACCTATCACGGCCAGATCGACAAGCGCGCGGCCGCTCGCACCAACGCCGAGGCGGCGAAGCTCGCGCAAGACACGATGACGCAGCTCAAGGGCGACCCGGCGAAGATCGACGACCTCGTCAAGACGCTCTCGGAGCAGCCGGGCGGCGATGGCGAGCCGATCACGCTCAACAAGAGCACGACGCTGCCGCCGGAGTTCAAGACGCTCGCCGACTTGTCGTTGCGCCTGCAGCCGAAAGAAGTCGGCATCGTGAAGTCGCCGCTCGGCTACCACGTCGTCGAGCGCGTGCCGCCGCCGCCGCCGGATCCACTCGAGTCGGCCGACATCTTGTCGCGCCCCGCCGAGCCCGGCTCGGTGATGGTCCAGCACGTCTTGATCAGCTGGAAGGACGTGCCGGCGGCGAAGCACCAGCAGCTCGATCCGCGCGCGAAAGATCGCACGAAGACCGACGCCGACAAGATCGCCACCGACGTGCTCGCGAAGGCGCGCGGCGGCGAGGATTTCAAAGCCCTGATGAAGCAGTACTCCGAGGATCCGGGCAGCAAGGATACGGCGCGGCCGTACGAGGTCAGCGCCGACGCGCCGCTCGTCGAGCCGTTCAAGAAGCTGTCGCTGCGCCTCAAGATGGGCGAGGTCGGCCTCGTCAAGTCGCCGTTCGGCTGGCACATCATCAAGCGCGTCGAGCCGCCGCCGCCGGATGCGCTCGAGTCGGCCGATATCTTGGCGCGCCAACCGGTGACGCAAAAAGCGAAGGTCAAGCACATCCTGCTCGGCTGGAACGGCATCAAGTCGCAGGACCCGCGCGCGCAGAAGCGCACGCGCGCCGAGCTCGACGCGCTCGTCAAGGACACGGTCGCCAAGCTCAAAGGCGGCGCGAAGATGGAAGACCTGATGAAGTCGCTGTCGGAGGATCCGGGCTCGTCGAAGAGCGGCGAGTCCTACGACGTCACGCCGGATGCGCAGCTCGTCGACGGCTTCAAGAAGCTGTCGCTGCGGCTCAACGTCGGCGAAGTCGGCGTGGTCAAGACCGAGTTCGGCTTCCATATCATCAAACGCGTCGAGTAGAGCGAGCTCAGGTCGGCAGGCACTGACACGTCGACGAGCACGCGTCGCCGGAGCCGCCGTTCGCGGAGCCGTCGTCGCATTGCTCGCCGTCGTCGATCACGCCGTTGCCGCAGAGCAGCTGGCAATCCGAGCCGCAATCCGAGCCACCGTCGCATTGCTCGCCGGTCTCGACGATGCCGTTGCCGCACACCGAAACATCGAACGGACGCGTGACGGCGTCGGCCGGCAGCGTGCCGTCGTAGCTCGCGACCGGCGTGAGCTCGAGCAAGTAGCTGCTCGTCGCGGTCTCGGCGTACGGCTGGAGCGCGACGGTGAGCCCGCCGGCGAGCGCGTTGGTGGCGTGCGCGCACGTCGAGGCGTAGACGGTGTCGATCATCCCGGTGTCGCTGATGTGGATGCGCCGGCACGCCACGTCGTCGCTCGATAGCGCGCTCGTCGGGCTCGCCGGATCGACCACGTGAAAGTAGTAGTCGCCGCCGATCATCGACGACGGCGAGGCGTCGAGGTACACGGCCGCGGGCGTCGCGAACGTGTTGTGCGGCGACAGCTCGCCGGTCGACAGCGACGGGAAGAACGCGGCGAGTCCTTTGACGCCGGTCGATCCCGTCGGATCCAATTGCACCGGCGTCGCCGGCTCGGTGTTCACCCCATCGTCCTTGACGGGACCGGAGGTGGTGCAAGCGGCCAAAACGATCGCGCAGAACGACAGGCGTGACATCGCGGGCTCCTTGTCGGGTATGAGGTCGCTGACAGCAAGCGACGTACCGACGAGGAGCCGCGGTTTTCACGACGCGCGCGTGCGCGAGTCGTAGCGGCGGCGCTCGCTGTTACTTCGTCGTCGGCGCAGCAGGCGTCGCAGCCGGCGCCGGTGCGGGATTCGCTGGCGCGGTCACGAGCTTGAACTCGACGCGGCGATTCTTCGCGCGCGCGGCGTCGAGCGCTCCGCCCTTGAGCGGCTTCGGATCGGTGATCGGCTGTGTGTCGCCATAGCCCTTCGAGTCGAGCCGCGACGCGTCGATGCCCTTCTTGACGAAGTACGCCTTCACCGCATCCGCGCGCGCCTGCGACAGCGCGGCGTTATCGGCAAACTGCTTGCTCTTGATCTGCACGTCGTCGGTGTGACCGCCGATCTCGAGCTTGACGTCCTTGAACTCGGTCATCACCGCGATCGCCTTGTCGAGCACCGGCAGCGACTGCGGCGCGAGGTCCGCGCCACCCGACTTGAAGTTGATGCCCTGGATGACGCCGGTGAACGCCTTCACCTTCTCCGGAATCTCGTCGGGGCAACCGTCGGCGTCCTGATAGCCGTTCTTGGTCTCCGGCTGGTTCGGGCACTTGTCCTGCGCGTCGGGAATGCCGTCACCGTCGTTGTCGGGCTCCGGGCAACCGTCGGCATCTTGGAAGCCGTCTTTATCTTCGGCTTCGTTCGGGCACTTGTCCTGCGCGTCGGGGATGCCGTCCTTGTCGTTGTCGGGATCCGGGCAGCCGTCGGCGTCTTCGAAGCCATCTTTGTCTTCGGCTTCGTTCGGGCACTTGTCGGCGTCGCCGACGATGCCGTCGTGATCGGGATCGTTGTCGACGACCGGCGGCGGCGGCGGCAGCGCGTGCATCGGCTTCTCGCCGCCGAACGTGTGCGTCAGCGAGAGCAGGCCTTCCGCTTCGATGGTCGCGCCGGCGATCGCCGACTGCGCGCTGTCCTTCGCGTCCGGGAACATCAAGCGAATGTCGGCGCGCACGCCCCAACCGCCGCTCGTCGCGTACTTGATGCCGGTGCCGAGGTATGGCGAGTTGTTGACGTCCTTCTTCAGGATGTCGGTGTTCTGCGAGTAGACGAGCTGGGTGAGCCCGTCGCCGATGAGCACGAACGGCGTGATGTCACCCGGCAGCGGATTGAACTGATAGACGAGCTGCAGGCGATACGTCAGATCGAACACGTCGAACACCATCGAGTTCGGCTCGGTCGGGATGTAGCCGAACTCGAGCTCGACGCCGTAGTGGTGCGCGAAGTACGCGCCGGCGCGAACGCCGAACAGCGTCGAGCTCTTCTGCCCGTCGGTCAGGTTCGTCGGCGTTTCGCCGAGATCGTTGTGCGAGTTGAAGACGTGCAGGCCGGCCGTGCCGCCGATTTCCCACGCGACATCGGCACTCGCCACTGACGAAACCGTCATGAGCGCCAGGACACAGCAACCGAACCTAGTCATGTCGGGGGTTTTCGAACTAGTCGGGCCGTCTTAGCAAGACGCAAATGCCCCGAAATGACGTCTCACGTGCGACGTGGGCTAGGTCCGGGCGGGACCGTGCGCCGCCAAGCGCTCTTCGGCCATCAGGTCCGCGACCTTGTACGTCGGTGCCCCGAGCTTCTTCGAGCGATCGCAGATGTCCCAGATCGTGTCGTAGATCTTGAGCGTCTTTTCACGCGCGACCTTGGCGTCGTAGCCCTTGACCTCTTGCGCGACGTTGACGAGGCCGCCGGCGTTGATCGCGTAGTCGGGCGCGTAGAGGATGCCGCGCGCGTGGAGGTCGTCGCCGTGGCGCGGCTCGAGCAGCTGATTGTTCGCGGCGCCCGCGACGATCTTCGCCTTGAGGTGCGGGATCGTGTCGTCGTTCATGCCGGCGCCGAGCGCGCACGGCGCGAACACGTCGCAATCGACCGCGGCGACCGTGTTGATCTCGGTGACGGCCGCGCCGAACTCGCGCTGCGCGCGCTCGCTCTTGAGCTTGTCGACGTCGGCGACCGTCAGCTTCGCTCCCGCGCCGTGCAGCTCTTTGCACAGGTAGTAGCCGACGTGGCCGACGCCTTGAACGGCGACGTGCACGCCTTTGAGATCGTCTTTGCCGAGCTTGAACTTCACGCACGCCTCGATGCCGCGGCGGACGCCGAGCGCGGTGAACGGCGACGGATCGCCCGAGCCACCGTGCGACGGATCGATGCCGGTCACGTGCTTGGTCTGCGACCGGATGATCTCCATATCCTCGAGGCCGGTGCCGCTGTCTTCGGCGGTGATGTAGTGGCCGCGCAGGTCTTCGATGAAGCGACCGAACGCCCGGAACAGCGCGCTGCGATCGAAGTGCCGTTTTGGCTTGATGATGACGCTCTTGCCGCCGCCGTGACCCAGCCCTGTAATAGCGGCCTTGTACGTCATGCCGCGGGCAAGCCGAAGTGCATCGACGTACGCAGCTTCGTCGGTGTCGTATTCGATAAATCGGCAACCCCCGAGCGCCGGCCCGAGTCTAGAATCGTGAATCGCGACAATGGCGCGCAACTGGGTCGCCTTGTCCAACTTCATGTGGACTTCGCCGAAGTCGTACGCCGAGAGCTTGCCGAAGACATCCATGCCGGACTCGTATCAGATTTCTGTCGCGACGCCGGACCTTCACCACGGCAAACGCTACAGCGCGCAGCGTCAAGCCGGCGTCGCCGCAGTGCGGCGGCGATGGCCTGCCCGTTGCAACCTCGCGCCCGGGATGCGCGTGCTCGCCATGGTCACGGCAGGTCTGCTCGGAGTCGCCGGTTGCGGCGGCGTCGAGTCGCTGTTCGTCGGCCACGGTTGCACCGATAGCGCATCGTCGAGCTGGGACCTGCACGAGCCGACCGATCCGGCGACGACGCTGAAGATCGAAGATTGCCGCATGGACGTCGGCGCTTGTGATGCACTCTGCGACTTGGAGCTCGACGCCGACAACGAAGACTTCGCCGAGGGCGACGCCACGTTGACGAAGTGCACGGTCCGCTTCGACGGATCGACGATTCACGTTCAAGCGGATTACGACACGCCCGACGATGCGCCGGGCTGCGAGCAAGAAGGCTTTGGCGAACCTGACGGAGGAGGCGGACCTATATGATGAAACGAATCTCGATCGCGATGGCGGTAGTTGGGGCAGGCTGCGGTGCTTCGGGCACGGCGCCTTCGAACGATCCGCCGACGTGGGGCGTACCCATCTCCGGCGGTAACTTGATCATCTCGACCGACGGTACGCATGCGTTCGTCGCCGATCCGGATCGCGATCGCCTGATCGACGTCGATCTGACGTCGACCAACGCGGTCGAGATTCCGCTCACCGCGGGCGACGAGCCCGGTCGCCTCGTCCAAGACGCCGCCGGCCGCGTGCAGGTCGCGCTGCGCCGCGGCGGTGCACTCGTCACGATCCAAAACGATCAGGTCATCGCGCGCCGCGCCGTGTGCGCCGAGCCGCGCGGCGTCGCGTACGAAGCCGCGACCGACCTCGTTCACGTCGCGTGCTCGACGGGCGAGCTCGTGTCGTTGCCCGCCGCGGGCGGCGATGCGACGCGCAACGTGTTCATCGATCGCGATCTCCGCGACGTGCTCGTTCGCAACGGCACGCTCTACGTCACGCGCTTCCGCGCGGCCGAGCTGATCCAGCTCGACGCGAACGGCGCGATCGTCGCGCGCGTCACGCCGCCGACCGAGCAGCGCTTCGACTTCAACGGCGACGACGGCGGCGGCATCTCCGACGGCAGCGGTGACTCCGGCGGCACGCCGGCGATCCCCGCGGTCGCGTGGCGCACGATCCTGACGCCGAGCGGCAGCATCCTGATGAGCCACCAGCGCCAGCTGCAGACGATCCTGTCGACCGTCACGCACGGCGGCTACGGCCAAGGTTGCGGCGGCCCGGTCGAGCCCGACCTGACGTTTATCGACGGCTCGAACGCGGCGTGGCCGATGTTGCCGATCGACGGCGACGCGCTGCCGGTCGACATCGCGGTCAACAGCGGCGGCACCGAGCTCGCGGTCGCTTACGCCGCCGGCCAGGTCATCCAGCGGATCGAGATCGATACGTTGACCGGCGATAACGGCACGCCGTCGAGCACCGTTTGCCCCGACGCGGTCGCGGGCGGCGGCGACGGCACGATCGACACGCCGATCGTCGAAGGCGGCCTCGGCACGCTGATGACGGATAACCTCGGCGCGCCGACCTCGGTCGCGTACACGCCGAGCAACCAGGTCGTCGTCTATTACCCCGAGCTGCCGGGTCTCGCGCTCCACAACAGCGACGGCTCCACGCAGATCATCACGCTGCCCGGCGACGTCGGCTACGACGCCGGCCGCACGATGTTCCACCAGCAGACGCCGAGCGGCCTCGCATGCGCGTCGTGCCATCCCGAGGCGCAGGACGACGGCCTGGTCTGGAACTTCGACACCGAAGGCGTGCGCCGCACGCAAAACGTCGCGGGCGAGATCCTCGCGCGGGCGCCGTATCACTGGGTCGGCGACGAGCCGAACCTGCCGGTGCTGATGGATGACGTGTTCGGCAATCGCATGGGCGGCGCGATGCCGTCGAACAGCGAGCACGAATCGCTCGGCCCGTGGCTCGATCGCGTCGCTGCACACGCGCCGCTCGCCGGCGTCGATCCCGCGGCTGCTGCACGCGGTCAGACGCTGTTCCAGTCGACCGCCGTCGGCTGCACGACGTGCCACGCGGGCTCGCTGATGTCGACGAAAGCGATCGTCGACGTCGGGACCGGCGGCGCATTCAAGGTGCCGAGCTTGATCGGCGTGAACGGCCGCGCGCCGTACATGCACACCGGCTGCGCGGCGACGCTGCTCGATCGGTTCAACCCGGCGTGCGGCGGCGGCGACATGCACGGTCACACGTCGCAACTGACGTCGGACCAGCTGAACGATCTCGTCGCGTACCTCGAGACGCTCTGATCATGTAGGCTGCGCGCGTTGTCGTTTCGTGCGCGCGTGGTGTTGGCGGCGGGATGGATCGCGTTCCTGCTGTACGCGTATCCCGGCTTCATGAGCTTCGACTCGGCCGTGCAGCTGCGCGAAGCGCGCGCCGGGCACTACAGCGATTGGCATCCGCCGGTGATGGCGTTCATCTGGCGCTACCTCGACATGGTCGTCGCGGGGCCGCTGCTGATGTTGCTGTTGCAGAGCGGGCTGTTGCTGTTCGGCTCGTACGCGCTGCTCCGCCGCGTCGCACGACCGACGTACGCCGCGTGCGGCGCCGCCGGGATCTTGCTCTTCCCGCCGATCGCCACGGCGATGGCGGTGATCTGGAAGGACTCGTTGATGGTCGGCGCGGTCGTCGCCGGCCTCGCGCTGGTGCTCGCAGAATCGCGCCGCCGACGCATCGCGGGGCTGGCGCTCTTCGCGCTCGCGGCCGCTGTTCGCTACAACGGCTTCACGATCACGCTCGTGCCGATGATCGCGCTGTTTCGGTGGAACGACGCGACCGGCGCGCTGCGGCGCTACGCCGTCGCGACGATCGCCTGGCTCGCCACCGTAGGCTGTGCGCAGCTCGCGAACCGTGCGCTCGTCGACGAGCCGATGCATCCATGGCACGGCAGCGTCGCGATGTTCGACATCGTCGGCACGATCCGATTCTCACCGCCGCTCGACGACGACACGCTCGCCGAGGCGTTGCGGGGCACGCCGCTCTTGGTCGCGCACGATTTTCAGCGCGAGGCACGCGCCGCGTACGACCCGACCGCCGGCGTGTTCCGGATCATCGATACATTCATGAAGCAGCCGACCGACGCCGAGCAACGCGACGCCGTCGCTCGTGCGTGGTGGCAGCTAGTCAGCGCGCATCCCACCGCGTATCTCGAGCACCGCTGGCAAGTCTTCGAACGAGTCTTGTCGTTGCAACGCGAGGCGGAGCCGTGGATCTGGACCGGCATCGACGGTACCGGGGCCGACCTCGTCCAGCTCACGCCAACGCGGTTTCAGAACAAGCTCATGCGCGCCGCACACCGCTTCGCGACGTCGTGGCTGATGCGCGTGTGGGTGTATTTGTTGTCGAGCTTGGTGGTTGGCGCGATCGCGATCGCGATGCGCGATCGTGTCGCGATTGCCATCGTTGTCTCGGCCATCTCGGCGGAGCTCGTGCTGCTGATCGCGGCGCCGACGGACGACTTCCGTTATTCGCTGTGGCTCGTCGTCGCCGCACTACTCGCGACGTTTCATGTAGTCGCGACCAGACTGTTACGAGCTCGGCCAGCTCTCGGCATGCGCGCGCACGCCGAGCACGTCCTCGGTGATGCTCGCCCACACGAGATCGCTGGCGCGCGTCGCCTCGCCGACGTCGCGCTCGAGGATCTTCACGCAGCCCGCGAGATCGCCGGTCGCGACCATGCCGACCCGATCGGCCGCGCGCTCGGTCGCGGCGAGCCAGCCGAGCGCGGCGGTCATCGGCACGACGCTGCGCTCGCGTAGCTTGGCGCCGATCGTCCGCACTTGCTCGAGCTCCATCGGGTGGAGCGCGGCGGTGAGCCAGCGCGCGGCGTGCGTGCCGCCGTCGTCGGGCGCGGCCGCGAGCTCGATGATCTGCGCGAGCTCGCCGGCGCGCGGGCAGAGCAGGCGGGCGATGCGATCGGTCCGCAGATCGGACAGCTGGCGCGCGAGCCGAAACGACAGCTCGAGGTCGGCGACCTTCTTTTCGGGCTTCGCGTCGGCGATCGGTTTGCCGAAGATCAGCACCGGCGCGAGCACGCCGAGCCGTGCGCGGATCGCGAGCTTGCACACCGCCGCCTGATCGCGGTCGACGAACATCGGCGGCCGCGGCGTGACCAGCAGCTTGATGATCGGCTCGAGCACCTTGGTGACCTGGGCGGGAATTTCAGACTCTTTCGCCGGCGCCGCGATCGGCGGCCGCATGCGAGCGCGCTCGACCGCGAACGGCGGCGCGACGATCGCGAACAGCACCGAGAGCTGGAGATCGACGTCGATGCGCGACAGCGCGAGCCAATCGTCGTTGCGCAGCGGCCGCGTCGGTTCTTCGCGCGGCGGCAACACGGTCTCGATGATCGCCGACGGCTCGAACAACGCATCGAGCTTGCTCGCATCGGGCGCTTGCACGCCGAACGTCGCGAGCGCGTCGTCGACCGCGCGCACCGCGTGCAGCCGGCCGGCGCGCATGTAGAGCCCGCGCAGGGCTCGATACGAGCCGACGCGCTTGTGATCGACGGCGAGGATCGCCTGGTGATGGCGGATCGCGGCGTCGTCGTGCTTGATGTCGGCGCCGTCGTAGAGATCGGCGAGCCGCATGCGGCGATCGTGATCGCTCGGCGACAGCGATTGCGCGACCTCGAACGCGACGAGCGCGTCGTCGTGGCGGCCCATGTCGAGCGACAGCTCGCCGAGCCGGTCCCACAAGCGCAGCGCCTCGCCTTTGCGACCCTCGTCGGCGCGCACGTGCTCGAGCCGGCGATAGAAGAAGCGGGCGAGCGCGTCGCGATCGTTGCCGCCGCCGAGCAGACCTTCGAGATCGTCGGCCGCGGCGAAGTCGAGCGGCGCGTCGTCGATCGCGGCGTCGAGCAGCTTGGTCGCGAGCTCGTGATCGTCGAGCTCGTCGCGCGCGATCATCGCCGCGAGATGGCGGTAGCGCGCGCGAACTTTCGCGTCCTTCTCGGTCTCGATCAGCTGCTTGACGACGTCGAGCGAGTAGCTCCAATCGCCGTCTTCGGTGACCAGCTCGAGGAACTTGGTGAGCAGCAGGTGATCGCCGGGCTTGTGGGCGAGCGCCTCGCGATACATCTCGCGCGCGGCGGCGCGATCGCCGAGCTCGCTGTAGCGATCGCCGATCGCGGCGAACCGCATCGCGCGCTCTTCCGGCGGCGCCGTCGAGGCGAGCGCGAGCTGATCGGCGATCTTCGTCAGCGCGTCGCCGGAGCCAAGCTCGGTGCGCAGCACGAGCGCGCCGCGATGATCGGGCGACAACACGAGCGCGATGTCGGCGTGCTTCGCCGCGGCATCGGCGTCGCCGAGCGCCTTTGCCGAGCGCGCGAGCTTGTAATGCAGCTCGACCGCGGCGCCGGGCGGCAGCAGATCTTCGTCGACGAGGATCGACTCGATCGCGGTGCGCGCCTTCGCCCATTGCTCGGCCTCGAACAGCATGTCGGCGAGCTCGCGACGCGTGCCGCGATCTTCGGGATCGAGATCGATCGCGCGCGACAGCGCCGCGCGTGCGCCGGTCTTGTCGCCGAGCTGCTGCGCGACCTTGCTCCGCTGCATCAAGTATTCGCGCAGCTTGTTCGGATCGTCGGTGACGCGCACGAGCTCGTCGAGCAGCGGCGCGAGATCGACGAGCGCGCCGGTATCCCAGACGAGCTCGACGACCGCCGCCGACGCCTTGTGATTGCTCGCATCGGCGGCGCGCGCGTCGAGATAGAGCTGCTTGGCCCAATCGGTGTCGCCGAGCGCGACGCACAGATCGCCCGCGTCGGTGAGCCAGCGCGAGCGGTGCGCGACGAGCGCCGGCCGTTCGGCGCCGGCGATCAGCGTCGAGATCGCGTCGGCGAGATTGCCGCGGTCGCGGAGCAGCGGCACGAACCCGTCGATCGCCTCGGCGAGATCCGGATCGTCTTTGCGCGCGGTCTCGAACAAGTGCTGCGCGCGATCCCAGTTCTCGAGCTTCGCGAGCTCGCCGGCGCGCACGAGCACACGCGCGCGCGTCTTCGGATCGACGATCGCGTGCGCCGAGCGCTCGAGTATGCTCAGCGCTTCTTCTTCGGGCACGCCGACTTCGATCGTCAGCTTCGCGAGCGCTTCGAGCACATCCGGTCGATCGGGCTCGAGCTTGTCGGCTTCGCGATACGCGTCGAGCGCGCCGCTCGGATCGGCGAGCTCGCGCGCGTGAATCTGTGCGATCTCGCGAAAGATCTCGGCGCGCTCTTTATCGGTCTCGACGTGGTTCGCATGCCGGCCGAGCAGATCGACGAGCACCGGCCACTCGCCGGTCGAGCGATAGAACGTCTCGAGCGCGTCGTTCGCGTGCACGTGGTTCGGCTCGACGAGCAACACGCGCTCGAGGCAATCGGCGTGGTAGTAGCCGCGGCCGACGTGTTGCCACGCATCGGCCATCGCGATGAATCGCCGCACGGCAGCTTCGTCGTGGATGTCGATCAGCGCGGTCATCTGATCGAGCGGCAGCTCGCTCCATCGATCGGTCAGCGCGGCGAGCCGCAGCAGCGAATCGAGATCGTCGATGCTCGGCTGCTCGCCGAACGCGCTCAGCCGCACGACGATCGCGCGATCGGCATCTTTGCGCTGCTCGAGGTTGTCGGCGAGCTCGCGCAGGATCTTCGCGCGCTCGTGCGATTCTTCGGTCGCCTCGGCGCGCTGCAGGTGCATGTCGACGACCTGATAGCCCTCGGTGTCGAGCGTCGCGTTCGCGATCCGCGCCGACGCGCGCTCGACCGCCGCGCGCAAGCGCTTCTTGTCGAGCTCCGGGAACTCCTCGAGGAGGGCACGGACGACGATATCGACCGACCCGATGCCCGCGGTGTGGCCCCGCATTGGCCTTCGAGCCTACCGCGAAAGCACGTAGTCCGTGCCGTTCGCGAGCGCTCGATCGTAGCTGGCGAGCTTGCGGGTGATCGTCGACAGCGTCGCTTGCAGATGGGCGAGCTTGGCCTCGACGTCGACGCGATGCGCGTCGAGCAGCGCGCGCCGAGCCGCGATCGTCGATTCGCCGCGGCGCGCGAGCCGCGCGTACTCGAGCATCTTGCGGATCGGCATGTCGGTCGCGTGCAGCTTCTTGAGCAGATCGATCCAGCGCAGCTCGGCGTCGCCGTAGCGGCGATGGCCGCTCTTCGCGCGCGGCACGGGCTGCACCAGGCCGATCCGCTCGTAGTAGCGCAGCGTGTGCGTCGTGATGCCGGTCTGGGCCGCGACCTCGCGGATGGTCAGCGCCATGCGCAACGATACGCGCTCACAGCGAGATGTCGAGGCCACCGTCGACGTCGAGCTTCGCGCCGACACTGTATTTCGCGCGATCCGACACCAAGAACGCGACCGCTTCCGCGACATCGGCTGGCTCGCCAATATGCCCGATCGGCACGCGCGAATTCTCGTGCGGCCGATTCGCAAAATCGCGAAAGCCGACCGCGGTACCGACGAGGCCCGAGCCGACCGCGTTGACGCGAATTCCGAACGGCGCGAGATCGAGCGCGGCGCACATCGTCAGGTAATTCACGCCGCCCTTGCTCGTCATGTACGAGAATTTGTCGCGCGCGCCGCGCGTGCTCGACACCGTGACGTTGACGATCGCGCCGCCGCCGTGCGTTTTCATCAGCTGCGCCGCGTGCTTCGTGCACAGAAAATAGCTACGCAGGTTCGTGTCGATGGTCTGCTGCCAGGACTCGAGATCACAGTCGAGGATCGATTCGTTCTTGGTGAACGCGACGTTGTTGACCAGCGCATCGAGCCGGCCGAATCGCTCGCGCACGAACGCGAACAGGCGATCGATCGCGGCGACGTCGACGAAATCGATCGCGAACGCCGATCCGCCGATCGCGTCGGCAACGGCGCGCGCGTCGGCTTCGTGCCGCGACGTCACGACGACGTGAAAGCCGTCGCGAGCCAACGTCTCGGCGATCGCCTTGCCGATGTTGCTGGTCGAGCCGGTAACCAGCGCGACCTTCACTTCAGCTTCTCCGCGACCTCGCGGATCTTCGCCTCGCTCGCGCCGCCCGACGTCCCGCGTGGATCGCGCAGGTTCTGGAAGTCGACCATCCAGCCCGGGTACTCGGCCGGCAGCGCGCTCGCGGCATCGAGCTTCGCGACGTGCTCGGGAGCGAGGTCGAGCGTCGTGCACGCGAGGTTGTCGACCAGCTGGTCCTTGGTCTTCGCGCCGAGGATGATGCTGGTGACGAACGGCTTCGTGCGCTGCCACGCCAGTGCGACGCGCGCGACCGACGCGTTCGCCGCCGCCGCGACCTCGCGCAACGCCGCCAGCACGCGTGGCAACCGCTCCATGTTCACCGGCGGGAAATCGAATTGGGTGCGGCGCGCATCCGACGGGCCCTTCTTGTCGGGATCGAACTTGCCCGAGAGCAAGCCACCGGCAAGTGGGCTCCACGGCATGATCGCGACGTGCTCGGCGAGGCACATCGGCGCGATCTCGCGCTCGATGTCGCGACCGGCGATCGAGTAGTAGACCTGTGCGCTCTGGAACCGCGCGAGGTGATGCTCGCGTTGATAGGTCAGCGCCTTGGACGCGACCCACGCCGGCAAGTTCGAGAATCCGATGTAGCGCGCCTTGCCGGAGCGCACGACATCATCGAGCGCGCGCACGGTCTCCTCGATCGGCGTCGCCGGATCGAAGCCGTGGATCTGGTAGAGGTCGACGTGATCGAGCCCGAGCCGGCGCAGGCTGTTGTCGATGCCCGCCATGATCCGTGCACGCGACAGCCCGACCTCGTTGATGCCCGGACCGACGCGACCGCGAACCTTGGTCGCGACGACGAGTTGCTCGCGCGGCCGATTCAAGCTCTTGATCGCGCCGCCGAGCAGCTTCTCGCTCTCGCCTTCGGAGTACACGTCGGCGGTATCGAAGAAGTTCACGCCGGCATCGAGCGCGGTGCCGACGAGCGTCTCGACCTCGGTGGCGCCGAGCTCGCCCATCGCCTTCCACATGCTGCGGCCGCCGAACGTCATCGCGCCGAGGCACAGCTCCGACACGAACAAACCAGTCTGCCCGAACGAGTTGTAACGCATGCGGGCAACCTACGACTTCGAGCGCGCTCGAAGTCAAGCGGCGGCGCTACAGCTGCTGGCGGCTGCGCGCGAGTGCGGCGACCAGCTTGCCGCGACGGCCGGGACGACCCCGCCGTTTGGTCGGGCGATCGACGTGGTCGCCGCTGCGCTCGGGCGCAGGCGTCGTGTACGACCAGTCACCGCCACCGCCGATCCGCACGCCGGCGCGAGGCAACGGTGCTTGTTCGGCCTGGAAGACGCGGAACCCGATCACCGTGCCTTCGATTCGTCCGTGCTCGCGCGCAGCTTGTGCGCGAGCTTCGGCGTGATCGTGGATCACGGCCAGGGCACGTGCGCGGTCGCGAACGTACTCGTGTTGCTCGCCGCGCTTGGCGAGGCGGGGCTTGCTTGGAGCCTCGACGCGTTGCTGTGAAGCCAGCCGCACGATGCGAGAGCCGAGCGATTCGATCTGTTTGCCTGTGATTATCGTATTGCGCATGGGTCCGTGGGGTTGGCTGAGGCGGTTGCGCGACTAGCTCTTCAGCACGCCGCGTGCCGAAGAATCCCCACGGAAATTCGGGCACTTGCAAAAGTGATCTCGCGCTGCGTGGTTGACAGCTCGTCACCGCCGGGAATCACGTATCTGTGCAATCAGAGCCGCGATCGCGGCGATCAGCGCGCCGACTCCGCCGGCCGGGATCAAGTAGGCGCCGCGGCCGAGCTCGACCACGCGGTACGAGACCTCGTCGTTGACCTCGAACACGACTTGCTTGCACGCGATGTACATCGCGACGGCCATCGCTCCGACGATCACCGCCAGCACGAGCGCGACGATGGTCCGGCCGCGCGAGTAGCGCCCGCTCACCGATTGCGCGAGCGCGATCAACGCGATCACGCCGAGCAGGATCAAGAACGTCCACGTCGCGGCGGTGAGTGCCGTGCCGATCGTCTTGGCGTCGTTGTCGGAGAGCCCGCCGAGCGTGTCCATCGCGTCGCGCGCGTCGTCGAGCGCGTCCTTGGTTCGACCGCGCGCGTGCATGTCCATCGCCGAGACCAGCTGCATGCCGACGCGCTGGCCTCGGCTCGCGCGATACGCGGCGAGCAAGCGGCGCGCGAGCTCGCGATCCGCCGCCGCCTGATACAGCGACAGCGACGTGCGATGCGCGACGCGGGTGACGTGCGCCGTCAGCTCCGGACGCGCTTCGAGCGCGGGAAAAAACACGCCGAGCCCCGCGAGCGCGCAGCACGCCACCAACAACCAGCTCGCGATGCGCATGCGCGTCTATAGTATCCGGCGATGGACGAGCGACAAACCGAGCCGGGGATGGGTGTGATCGCGCAGGCACCGCTGCCACCGGCGATCGTCGGCGGTCCGACCGAGCCCAGCCTGCCGACGCTGACCGGGTCGTTCTTGGGCATCTCGGCCCGCCGCGCGTACCGGCTCAACATCCAGACCAGCGAAGTCCTCGTCCAGGAACGCGCCGCGCTCGAATCGCAGGCCCGCCACATCACCGATCCCGATCAGCAGGCATTCCTGGCGTGGCGGCGATCGATCTTGCTCGTCGTCGCGGTGATGTTCGTGCCGCTGAGCGTGTCGCGCGTGTTCGAGGCGTTCGACGGCCCGCAGCTGTCGCCGATCGGCCGCGCGTTCAAGCTGCTCCCGGCCATCACCGAAGCGCTGTTCTGCATCGTCGCGTTCGATCAGCTCAAGAACTGGACGCAGTGGCGCAAGCAGCGCCGGATCTTGTTCATCGCGTGGGGCCTCTACTTCTTGGCGCCGTTCGTCGTCTATCTATTTCCGTTTCGCAGCGTGTTCGACAACCTCGGCTGGAAGCAGCTGCTCGAGGCGACGAAGGTCGGCGATCTCCAGCTGCTGACGAAGCAGAACGTCCACATGCTCGTCGGCCTGGTGTTCGGCGTCGAAGCGCTGCTCGCGCTCGGCCCGAAAGTGATCTCGCTGATGCCGGGCCTCATCCGCGCGTCGATCGTCACGAAGCTGTTGTTCCCCGGCACGACCGCGCCCGGTTGGTTGATGATGCTCGCGGCGCCGTTCTACGCGCTGTTCGCGTACATCATCGTGCTGCTCCCGTATCAGGTGACCGGCAGCTGGCACTTCGTCGCGGGCAACGCCGGACTGTTGGTCGCGCAGGTGTTCATCGGCATCTCGGGCCGGCGGCTCACCGTGCCGCTGACCAACGCCGAGGCACAGCACCGCATCCACCGCACCTGGCTCGCCTACATCTTGATGCTCGTCGTCTCGGCCGTCTTCATGGTCTACGGCCTGACCGACTTCATCCGCGCGTTGCACTTGGGCGCCTGGCGCGTCGTGTCGAGCGTCCTGACCGTGGTCAGCAACGTGCTGCTCGACACCCTCGTCGGGACCGACGCGATCGTGACCGCGATGGCGTTCTTTCGCCGCCGCGACGTCCCGGACCCGGCCCATGCCGAATTGCTCAAAGACGCCGAGCGCAAGCTCGACGTGTTTTGCGCGTAGCTGTTCGTGTTAAGACGCCGGCGATGCGTACGTCATTGCTCGTCGTCGTTTCCGCGCTCGCAGCCGCGGGCTGTCACAACGCCACCGATCCGGCGCCGAATGGCCCGACCTCGGTCGCCGATCAAGACGCGTTGTGGAAGCTCGCGCCCGAAGGCGCCGTCGTCGGCGTCGTCGCATCTGCGCGGGCGTTGTCGCAGCTCGAGTCGGCCTATGGCGAAGTGCTCGCGACGCTGCAGCAGATTCCCGAGCTCAAATCGGTCGTCGACGGCGAGCTCGCGACCGAGCTGAAGAAGGCGATCGGCACCGACACGCTGACGCTCGCCGCGCTCGGGCTATCGCCGGGCCACGGCGGCGCGTTCTTCATGCGCCTCGACCAGCGCGGCGTGCTCGTGATCCCGGTCGCCGATCGCGACAAGTTCTTGCAGGTCTCGCACGGCAAGAAGGGCAGCGACGTCGACACGGTCGGCGAAAAAGATCTGCAGTGCAAGACGCGCGACGGCTTGTACACGTGCGTCAGCGACGCCGGCATGTGGCCGCTGATCGGCAAGGGCTCGTTCGACATCGGCGCCGCCGGCGCACGCGGCGAGATCGAGTTCGTCGGCAAGGATCTGCCGGCCGGCTCGTCGACGATGTCGTTCGCGATCGTCGAGCAGCACGCCCGCGGCGCCGTCACGTGGCGCGGCAAGGTGATGGGCGTGCCACTGCCGCCCAGCTACGCCGGCCCGGCGATCGCGCCGCGCACCGAAGGCGAGCGCACGACCGGCTTCGCGACGATCTCGGTCAAGGACGCGCTCAAGCACCTGCCGTCGCTCGACGGCGGTGGCATCCCCGGCGTCGATCTCAACGCGATCGTCGCGTCGATCCAGGATCCGATCACGGTGACGTCGCAATCGACGACGATCGACCTGCGCGTGCCGCTCAGCGATCCCGCGCCGATGAAGTCGCTGCTCGACAAGTGCGCGCTGTTCGGCGCCGCGATCGGCGCGAAGGTCGTCGACGGTGCCTGCGAGATCACGACGCCGCAGTTGCCGAACATTCCGATCGACATCTGGATCGACGGCAACGCGCTCCGCGTCGGCCAGAAACACGCGAAGCCGGGCGTCGCCGTGCCGCAGACCGCGCTCGCCAAAGAGCTCGAAGACAACACGTGGAGCTACGCGTTCTACGGCCGCGGCTCGGTGCTCGCCGCCGGCGATGCGCTGCTCGCGTCGTGGAAGCAAGCGCAGGACGTGTTGCGCAGCGCCGACGGCGACTCGCACAACTTCGTCCGTGACATGGTGCGCGCGATGCTCGTGTTCAACGAGATGGGCATCGGCGTCAAAGTCGACGGCTCGACGGTCTCGTTCGTGTTCGGCGTCCGCACGATGTGGTCGAACGACGACGACGTGGTCGCGAAGCTCGTCGCGATGAACCCCGACGACATCGTCAACGGCAAAGGCGCCGCCGACGCGAAGGGTTTCGCGAAGGGTCCGCTCGCCGAAGACATCAAAGCCGGCGCGCCCGGCCTGATGGCGCCGGTCGCGGTCGTCGGCGCGTTGGCCGCGATCGCGATCCCCGCGTTCATGGACTACATGAAGAAGTCGAAGCAGAACGAAGCGACGCTCCAGCTCAACAAGATCGGCAAAGCTGCGAAGCGCTACTACGGCGAGAACAGCAAGTATCCGATCGGCGACGGCGCGATCACGTCGGCGACGACCTGCTGCGGCCAGCCCAACAACCGGTGCGCGCCGCCTGCCACCGAGATGATGAAGAAGGATCCGGTGTGGAGCGCGCTCGAGTTCGAGATCAACGAGCCGACGCAGTATCGCTATCGCTATCACTCGGCGGACGGCAAGAGCGCCGTCGTCGAGGCGATCGGCGATCTCGATTGCGACGGCACCGAAGCGACGTATCGGCTCGACATCGGCGTGACCTCGGCCGGCAACCCGCAGCTCAACCTGACGCCGCCGGCCTCCGGCGTTTTTTGAGCGTTCTAGCGCTCGCACACGTAGAAGAAGCCGGGATTCGGACCGCCCGTGCACGCGTTGTCCGACGCGACGTTCTTGTACGTGCACCACGCGCTTCCGTTTAGAGGATTGACGAACTGCACCTGATCCCAACACACCGCCAAGAGCCCGGTCGTGGTGCAAATGTCGGGCTCCGGAACGCCGCTGCCGACGGTGGAATCGATGTCGCCGCCGACGCAGTCACCCGACCCGATCGCGACCCAGCCTGTTTGATGCGGCGGCACCGGCCCAGCGCAGCCGACCACGGTCACGATCAACACTCCGGCTAGCGCCCGCACCACAGGCGACGATACGCGAACGAGGCGGCAGTGAGCCTGCGAAGCAACGTACGCTATAGTTTCAGCATGAGCCGGTTGGACGACGTCATCGCGCGCCATTCGGAGCGCAAGAAGATGACGTCGCGCAAGATGGCGGTGATCGCCGTCGGCACCGTCGTCGTGCTGACGATCGTGCTCGAGTTGTTCACGAATCTCGGCACGCCGAAAGTGCCGCCTGCTCCCGCGCCGCAGCCGGCGACGCGCGTCGACGACGTGAGGCTCGTCCGCGTGCCCGCCGCGCACAAGTGATAGCGTCGGCGGCATGAAGCTCGCGCTCGTGATCATCGCCGCGCTCGCATCGAGCGCCGCCGCAAAAGTCCAGCACCAGCTCGTCGAGTACAAGCAAGCCAGCGCGACGCTCGAGGGCTATCTCGCGTGGGACGACGCGATCAAAGGCAAGCGTCCGGGCGTGCTCGTCGTGCACGCGTGGATGGGCCTCGACGACAACGCGCGCAAGCGCGCCGACATGCTCGCCGGGCTCGGCTACGTCGCGTTCGCCGCCGATATCTACGGCAAAGGCATCCGGCCGAAATCGCCCGACGAAGCCGGCAAGCTCGCCGGCCAGTACAAAGCCGATCGCAAGCTGCTGCGCGAGCGCGTCGACGCCGCGTTCGACACGATGATCAAGAATCCGATGGTCGACGCGAGCAAGACCGGTGCGGTCGGCTACTGCTTCGGCGGCACGACCGCGATCGAGCTCGCGCGCAGCGGTGCGAACGTCAAGGGCGTCGTCACGTTCCACGGCGGCCTCGATTCGCCGACGCCCGCCGACGGCAAGAACATCAAGGCGCACGTGTTGGTGCTCCACGGCGCGGCCGATCCGCACGAGAAGCCGGAAGACCTCGCGGCGTTCAAGAAAGAGATGGTCGACAACAAGGTCGACTGGCAGTTCACCGAGTATGGCGGTGCCGTGCACTGCTTCACCGACAGCAGCGCGGGCAGCGATCCGTCGAAGGGTTGCGCGTACAACCCGGTCGCCGACGCGCGGTCGTGGACGGCGATGAAAGATTTCTTCGCCGAGCTGTTCGGAAAATGACGTTCGTGCTCGGCGGCGTGCAGAGCGATTTCGCGCGGCACTTGTCGCGCGAAGGCCACGAGCTCGTCGATCTTGTCGGCGAGCTGGTCGACGGTGCGATCGCCGCCGCGCGGATCGAAGCGACCGACGTGCAGACGATCCACGTCGGCAACGCGTTCGGCGAATTGTTCGCGGGCCAGAGCCATCTCGGCGCGATGCCGGCGACCGCGCGCGGGACCCTTTGGGGCATCCCCGCGAGCCGGCACGAAGCGGCGTGTGCGTCGGGCTCGGTCGCGATCCTGGCGGCGATGGCAGAGCTCGCCGCCGGCATCTACGACGTCGCGCTCGTGCTCGGCGTCGAGCAAGAGCGCAACGTGCCGGGCGATCAGGCGGCGCGTCATCTCGGCGCGGCGGCGTGGGCCGGTCACGAGGCCGATGGCGCGAAGTTCTTGTGGCCGCACATGTTCGCGCGCATCGCGGACGCGATCGACGAGCGCACCGGCCTCGCACGCGAGCACCTGGATGCGATCGCGGCGAAGGCGTTCGCGAACGCAAAGGACAACGAGCTCGCGCAGACGCGCACGTGGTCGACGCCGGCGGAGAATCCGATCGTCGACGGCCGCTTGCGGCGCAGCGATTGCGCGCAAGTCACCGACGGTGGCGCCGCGCTCGTGCTGGCATCGCCGCGGTTCGCCGAAACGTGGGCCGCCGCGCGCGGCGAGTCGCTCGATAAAGTGCCGCGCATCTTGGGTTGGGGCCATCGCACCGTCGGCTTGCCGCTCGCGCCGAAGCTCGCGCAGCGCGGTCCGCTGATGTTTCCGCACCTCGCGGATGTCGCGAACGATGCGCGCCGGCGCGCGAACGTCGCGGCGATCGACGCGTACGAAGTACACGATTGCTTCAGCGTCACCGAATATCTCGCGATCGAGCACCTCGGGCTCGGCGATCCGAAGCGCGCGATCGAATCGGGGCAGACGCTGCGTACCGGCAAGACGCCGATCAATCCGAGCGGCGGCCTCATCGGCGGCGGCCATCCGGTCGGCGCGACCGGCGTGCGCATGGTGGTCGACGCCGCGAAGCAGATCCGCGGCACCGCCGGCGCGGCGCAGATCGGCAACGCGCGCGCGGTGCAGACGCTCAACCTCGGCGGCAGCACGGCGACCGTCGTCAGCTTTATCGTAGGAGCGTGACATGCAGGTTCGTGAAGTAGGTCGCATCGACTCGCGCTTGCCCGCCGACGACGATCATCCGTATCGCACCGGCGCGTGGCAGCCGACGTTCGTCGAGTACGACGCCGACGAGCTCGACGTCACGTTCGGTACGATTCCGGCCGAGCTCGCCGGCACGTACCTACGCAATACCGAGAATCCGGTGATGCCGTCGATCGGCCGCTATCACCCGTTCGACGGCGACGGCATGTTGCACGCGATCGCATTTCGCGATGGCAAGGCGAAGTATCGCAATCGCTTCGTGCGGACGATCGGCCTCGCCGCCGAGCTCGAAGCCGGCGCGCCGCAATGGGCCGGCATCATCGAGTCGCCGAAGAAGTCGTTGCGCGACGGCTGGGGCGCACGCGGTCGCATGAAAGACGCATCGTCGACCGACGTGATCGTGCACGCCGGCACCGCTCTCACCACGTTCTTTCAATGCGGCGACGCGTACGCGCTCGATCCCGACACGCTCGCGCAACGCGGGCGCGCGCCGTGGGTGCCGAGCGGCGGCATCTCGGCGCATCCGAAAGTCGATCCGGCGAAGCCCGACGAGCTCGTGTTCTTCAACTACACGACGACCGCGCCGTTCATGCACTACGGCGTCGTCCGCGGCAGCGAGCTCGTGCACTACCAGCCGATTCCGCTGCCCGGGCCGCGCTTGCCGCACGACATGGCGATGTCGAAGCGGCACAGCATCCTGTGCGACTTCCCGTTGTTCTGGAATCCCGAGCTGCTCGCGCAGGGCTCGTATCGGCCGATCTGGCGCCCCGATCTGCCGTCGCGGTTCGCAGTCGTGCCGCGCTACGGCGGCGACGTGCGCTGGTTCGAAGCCGAACCGACGTACGTGCTGCACTTCATCAACGCCTACGAGGACGGCAACGCGATCGTGCTCGACGGCTACGCGCAGCGCGATCCGATGCCGAAGCCCGATCCCGCCGACGGGCCGTGGGCCGCGCTCAAGAAGATGGTCGACGTTCACGCGATGGGCGCGCGGCCGTATCGCTGGCGCTTCGATCTGGCGACCGGCAAGACCAGCGAGCACGAGTTGTTCGACGACATCAGCGAGTTTCCGTCGATCAACTTCGCGATCCCCGGCGCGCGCAATCGCTACGCGTGGTCGATGACCGCGCCGAAGGGCTGGTTCCTGTTCGACGGCCTCGTGCGCTACGACTTCGAAACGGGCGCAACGCAGCGCTATCAGTTTCCCGACGGCGTGTATGCGAGCGAATCGCCGATGGTTCCGACCGGCGCCGCCGAAGATCGCGGCTACTTGATCACGTTCACGACCGACGTCGCACGCGATCGATCGGAGTGCCAGATCTTCGACGCGGCGCACGTCGACGCGGGGCCGGTCGCGTGCGTCGCGCTGCCGGCGCGGATCTCGAGCGGCACGCACGCTTGCTGGTCGCCGCGATGACCACGATCGCATCAGCCTTCGACGAAGCGCTGCGCCATCCAGTGCCGGGTTATGCGCTCGGCAAGCGGCTCGGAGAGCTGTTTCCCGATCGTTCACTACTCGAGCTCGAGACCTCGCTGTTCAACACGTGGGCATTCAAGCAGGGCGGTCACTGCACGATCGACGTGCTTGCAGACGTCCACGCCCAGTACACGACGAGCTGGTACGCGGACGGGACCACGTGGTCGGCGCCGCGGTGCGAAGCGTCGAGGGTTACGTGGCGCGATACCGCGTTCGACGTGTTCTACATGACGTGGTCGGCCGGCGAGTTTCGCGGCGAGAAAACGCGCGCGTTCGTGCTGGGACCCACGCGCACGCACGTGATCGCGTTCGTCGACTCGGTGTGCCGGTGGAATCACGAAGTGCGCGGCGAGATTTTGGTCTACAACGGTGGCTGCTTCAGCAAGGATTCGAAGCTGTTCGCCGCGGTGCAAGCGGCGAGCTTCGACGACCTCGTGCTCGACGGCACGCTCAAGCAGCAGATCCGCGACGACTTCGCGCAATTCCTCGGGGCGCGTGAGACCTACGAAGCGCACGGCGTGCCGTGGAAGCGCGGCGCGCTGTTGCTCGGACCGCCCGGCAACGGCAAGACGCTGTGCGTGAAGGCGCTCGTCCACGAGCTCGGCGTGCCGTGCATCTACGTGCAGAGCTTTCAAAAACAGCACGGCACCGTGCAGAGCTGCATCGAGCAGGTGTTCGAGCGCGCGCGCGCGACCGCGCCGTGCGTGATCGTGCTCGAAGACATCGATGCGCTGCTCGTGCCGGGCAGCCACTCGTTCTTCTTGAACGAGCTCGATGGCTTCGCCAGCAATGCCGGCGTGATCACGCTCGCGACGACGAACCACGCCGAGCGCCTCGATCCGTCGATCGTCGACCGGCCCAGCCGCTTCGATCGCAAGTACCACTTCGAGCTGCCGACCGCGCACGCGCGTCACGACTACATCGTCAAGTGGAACGCGCGGCTCGAGGCCGCGCTGCGGATGTCGGGCGACGACGTCGATGCGCTCGCGACCGCGACCGCGGCATTCTCGTTCGCGTACATCCAAGAAGTGTTCGTGTCGGCGATGATGCGCTGGATGGTCGCGCGCGATCCGAGCGGCATCGCAGCCGTGGCGCACGAACAGGTCGCGCTGCTACGCGAGCAGATGACGGCGCCGCGCATCGCCTGATGA
>DASXEF010000185.1:0-3449 GCA_036490255.1 Kofleriaceae bacterium | reverse complement strand
GTCTGCGTCTCGCGCGCCGACAGATCCAACGACGTCAGCCACGCTTTGTAGCCGGCGTGGCGGATCTCGATCTGATGCGTGCCGGGCGGCAGCGTTGCTTGCCACGGCGAGCCGGTGTGCGAGATCGCGTCGTCGCCGCTGATCGCGATCGTCGCGTCGCCCGGCTCGGTCTCGAACTTGAGCGTGCCGGGCTCGTGGCTCGCCGCCGGCGGCGGCTTGACCTCGGCGATGGCCGGCGCGCCGCGCGTCGTCGCGTACCACGCGAGCGCACCGCCGCCGCCGGCGAGGAACAACAGCGCGATCGCGAGCACCCAGCTGCGCGACTTGGTCTGATTGCGCTCGACCAGCGCCGCGCCGATGGTCGGCATCGACTGCTGGCGCTTCTCGATCGGCCCGCTGAAGCGATGCGCGTTCGCCGGCGCGATGCCGGGCTTCGTGCGCGCGAGCGGCTTGAGCGGCGGATCTTGGAACGGGCTCGGCGCTGCAGGATCCGGCGCGTCGGTTTCGTTGCCCGCATCGTTGATCGTCTCGTTGATCGTGTCGCCGAAGATGCTGTCGATCGCGTTCTTCGCGTACGCGTCGCTGCCGGGCCGCGGGCTTTCGCGCAGCACCGGATCGATCGGATCGACGGTGACCGTGCGCGCGCGCGCCGAATTGCGCCGGCCGTGCGACGGCTGCGGCGTCGGGATGTCGTCGGCGTCGTCGCTGTCGGCGTCGGCGACGATCAGCGCGGTCGGTGCGCGATGCTTCTCCGAAACGTCGGGCACGTCGTCGAGCACGACCGGCCCGCTCGGCTCACCGACCTCGCCGCCGCCCCACGCGATCTCGACCGCTTCTTCGTCGTCGTTCGGCCGCGACGGCCGCGGCGTCGGCGTGCGAATCGAGATCGAGATCTGGCTGGGCTCGAGCGTGTGGCTCGCGCCCGAGAAGCTCGCCGGTGATTCGAGCGCGAGCGCCCAATCGAGCCACTGCGCGATGTCGCGGTAGCCGGTGTGCAAGTGATATTGCGTGCGCACGCGCTCGAGCTCGCGGCGCAATTCGGCGGCGCTCGCGAAGCGATCATCGGGATCGCGGGCGAGCGCCTTGAACACGATCGCGTCGAGCTCGGCCGGGCACGCCTGGTTGAACGTCGACGGCGCCATGATGTCGACGCGCTGCACTTTGAGCAGGGTCTGATACTCGTTCTTACTCGCGAACAGCGGCCGCGCGGTGAGCAGCTCGTGCAGGATCACGCCGACGGCCCACACGTCGGAGCGCGCATCGAGATCGCGGCTGCCCGAGATCGCCTCGGGCGACATATACGCGAGCTTGCCTTTGACGCGACCGGTCTGCGTGCGGAGCTGCGCCGACTGGGCCTTCGCGATGCCGAAGTCGATGACTTTGAGATGACCTTGGACGGTCACGAGCAGGTTCGACGGCGACACGTCGCGGTGCACGAGGCCGAGCGGCGAGCCGGTCTCGTCGACGCGCGTGTGCGCGTAGTCGAGCGCTTCGCACAGCTGCAGGATCAAGCCGACCGTGACGTGGATCGGCGCGGGCCCGGTGACCTTGCGGCAGTGGCGGAGGATCTGACGGACGTCGCGCCCGTCGATGTACTCCATCGAGATGAAGTACTCGGTGCCGACGCGGCCGAGCTCGTAGATCTGAACGATGTTGATGTGCGTCAACATCGACGCGAGCTTCGCCTCGCGCACGAACGACTTGATGAAGCTCGCGTCTTCGGCGAGGTGCGGTAACAGCCGCTTCAGCGCGACGCTGCGCGCGAACCCTTCGACGCCGCGCTCGAGAGCGCGATGCACCGTCGCCATCCCGCCGACGCCGAGGCGCTCGTAGATGACGTATGGTCCGAATTGCTCCTCCGCAGCGACGTCGGCCATGACCGTCCGCGCGAATCGTCGCATGGAATGGCACTCACGTGGCAGCTAAGGCTCGTCGGGAGTTTTCACGTCGAGCGTGAGGGCGTGGATCGGTCCCTTCATCTCGTCGGCGAGCACATTCATGACCATCCGATGACGCTGGATCAGCGACTTGCCTGCGAACGCGGCCGAGACGATGAGCGCCTTCCAGTGGTCCGACGTTCCGGTCAGATCCTCGAGCTCGACCCGTGCGTCGGGCAGGGCGCTGCGGATCTTCGTCGCGATCTGTTCCGCAGTCATTTGATCGTGCCGAGCGCTTTACCGACGGTGGTGAACGCCGCGACCGCGCGATCGATGTCGGTTTCCGAATGCGCCGCCGAGATCTGAACGCGAATCCGTGCCTGACCCTTCGGGACCACCGGGAACGAAAAGCCGATCACGTAGATCCCGTGCGCCAAGAGCTGCTGGGCCATCTCCGCCGCGAGCTTCGCGTCGCCGAGCATCACCGGCGTGATCGGATGCGTGCCGGGCCGGATCGCGAGCCCGGCCGCGGTCATGCCGGCCCGGAATCGCTGGGTGTTCGCTTCGAGCTTGTCGCGCAGCGCGGTCGACTCGCTGAGCAGCGCGATCGCCGCGATCGAGCCGGCGACGATCGGCGGTGCGAGCGTGTTCGAAAACAAATAGGGCCGCGAGCGATTGCGCAGCAGATCGACGACTTCGCGCCGGCCGCTCGTGAAGCCGCCCGAGGCGCCGCCGAGCGCCTTGCCCAGCGTCGACGTGAAGATATCGACGCGGTTCAAGCAGCCGCGCAACTCGGCCGAGCCGCGGCCGGTCTTGCCGACGAAGCCCGTCGCGTGCGAGTCGTCGACCATCACGAGCGCGCCGTGCTTCTCGGCGAGATCGCAGATCGCGTCGACGCGCGCGATGTCGCCGTCCATCGAGAACACGCCGTCGGTCGCGATCATGCGCAGGCGCTTGCCGGCCGTCGCGACGAGCTTCGCTTCGAGATCGCCGAGGTCATCGTGCTCGTAGCGGTGGCGGTCCGCCTTGCACAGGCGGATGCCGTCGATGATCGACGCGTGGTTGAGCGCGTCGGAGATGATCGCGTCGTCGTCGCCGAGCAGCGTCTCGAACAGTCCGCCGTTGGCGTCGAAGCACGAGCCGTACAGGATGGTGTCGTCGGTGCCGAGGAACTTCGAGACCGCGGCCTCGAGCTCCTTGTGGCGATCCTGCGTGCCGCAGATGAAGCGCACGCTCGAGAGGCCGTAGCCGCGCTCGTCGAGCGCCGCGCGCGCCGCGGCGATCACGCGCGGATGCGATGACAGGCCGAGGTAGTTGTTCGCGCAGAAGTTCACGACCTCCGCGCCGCCGGTGCGGATGTGCGCGGCCTGCGGCGAGGTGATCAGCCGCTCGTGCTTCCAGAGCCCGGCGGTCTCGATCTCGGCGAGCTGCGCCGCGTAGACCGACTTCGCGTTCGTGTACATGCGCGGAACGTAGCCGATCTCCCGGTCGGCCTGACGCTTGCTTCGATTCCAAGCATGAACGATCAGAAGTCCACGGAGCACGGCGGCATGGGCCAGAGCGGCTACACGG
>DASXEF010000124.1:0-7309 GCA_036490255.1 Kofleriaceae bacterium | reverse complement strand
GAAACACGCGTTGCGACGTGTCGTCCGGCGCGCTCGCTATCGCGTCACGCGCGAACATTCCCGGCGCTTCTTCAAGCACGCCGGCTATCGGGTTCAACCCAGGTGATCTCTGGGTTTAATACCCGGGCGCGGGTCCGAGCTCGGTCGGATCGCTGACGTCGTCGCACCAGTCGCCGACGTGGCCGTTCCATTCCTGGATCGTGTTCGAGTCGGCGAACTGGATCATCTGGTCGATGCACGTCTGGATCGGCACGTCGGTGTACGTGACCTGGATGCCGGTGTTCGCACCCCAATCGTCCGCGCACTGACTTTGGCCGCCGCAGTTCCAATGCAGGTAGTACGTGGCGGACGTGTCGTCGCCGGCCGACGACATCGTGCACGACGCGACAAGCAGCAACATGAGAGCGCGCATCCGACCAGCGTCTCACGACGGCCGGGTAGGCGTCACGGCAATCGTGCGGCGGCGGCGTCGACGCGCGAGCGCAACGCGCCGTTGGGGTAGTCGGTGCGGTAGCGCGCGATGCGGCGGCGCGCGAGCTCGGCGTTGGCTTCGGCGACTTAGGCCTCGATGATCAGGACGTCGCGATCTTCGGCGAGCGAGCCGGTCGGAAACTGCCGCTCGTGTGACATCAGCGAGACCAGCGCTTCGTCGTCGAGGCGGCGCTGCAACGCGGCGCGCGCGCGCTCGATCAGCAAGCGCTCGGCGGCGTGGCCGGGATCGAGCGGCGCAGGTGTCGGCGGTTGTGCGACGCGCTTGACGATCGGCGCGGGCGGCGGCGGCAACGTCGGCGCGGTCGCGAGCTCCGGCACCGACGCGATTTCGGGCGAGCCGGCGGCGACCTCGACGATCGTCGCCGCGTGCGGCGCGGTGAGCCGGCCGATCGCGAAGCCGCCGCCGGCGAGCACGACGCCGATCGCGGCCGCGAGCCACGCGCGCACGACGAGCCCGCGCGTCGCCACCGACGCCGTCGCGGTGGCTGCCGATGCGACGTGATCGCCGATGCTCGCGAGCACCGCGACGACGATCGCGGCACCGGTCTGCGCGGCGCGCCGGCGCGTGTGCGTGCGCTCGGCGGTGTAATCGGCATCGCCGAGCTGCGTGCGCAGCTGTTCGCGCGCGCGGCGCAGCCGATCTTTCGCGGTATCGAACGGGATCGCGAGTGCCTCGGCGGTCTCGCGCAGGCTGTGCTCCTCGAGCTCGTGCAGCGTGACGACGTCGCGCAGCGGCTCGGGCAGCTGATGGACCGCGCGCCGCACGGCGAGGATCACGGCCGGATCGCCGTCGTGGCCCGCATCGGGCACGACCTCGACGAGGATCGCGCGCTGGCGCGCCGACTTCGCACGATCGCGACCGAGGTTGCGCGCGATGCCGTAGACCCACGCCGCGAGCGGGACGCCGCCCGGCGGTTGCGCCGACGTCAGCGCGCGCATCAACGCCTCTTGCGCGAGATCGGATGCATCGGCGTCGCACAGACCGGCGCGCAAGCCGGCTCGACACGCCGCCTCGGCGGCATCTTCGAGCGCGGGAACGTCGGCGGCTACCACGGCGATTACGGGCTCTGTATCGTCGTGAACGAGTCGTGGACGTAAAACGTCGCGAGCAGCGCGGCGAGCCCGGCGCTGAGCAACAGGCTGCCGCCGACGATCGGCCCGGTGCCGCCTTCGCTCAGCGCGAACACGCCGACCGCCGTGCCCGCGAGGCCGCCGATCACGAGGCCGACGCGCGTCGCGTGGTTGCTCTTGTGCGTGAGCGTGACCGTCGTCGGGCGATCGATCAAGAACGGCCCGCCGCCGAACGACGAGTCGTCGGGATCGGCGAACGACAAGTAGCTGCGACCTTGCGGCAAGCCGGCCGTGCACGGGCTCGTGCACAGGTTGTCGAAGTACGCCGCGGCGACGCCGGTACCGTTGGTCGACACCGCGTAGCCGCTCGCTTTCTGCACCGAGATGTTCAGCCGACGGCCTTCGACCGACTTGAACGTCACCGGGATCATGCCGTCGGTGAGATGAACGGGCTGCGTCGGCGCGGGCGTCGGCGCCGACTTCACGGCGGGGCGCGGCGTCGCGTCGACCGCGGTCGCGACCGTGACGACGAGGCTCGCGGTCACGTCGGCGCACGTCTTGCCCTCGACGATCTTCGCGCTGCCATCGACGTTGCGGAACGTGCCGGTGAACTGCTCGCCGTCGCGCTCGACGCGCACGCGGATCCGCGCGGTCGCGACCGGATCCCACGGCACGAAGCCGAGCTTCGCGGACACTTCGTCGGAGAACCGCGCGCCGTCCATGCACGACGGATCGGCGGCGCGGTAGTCGAGCCCGAACGGCGCGGCGCTGACAGGCGCGGCCGCGGCGATGACAATCGAGACCAGGAGGAGCTTCATGTCTTGCAATGGAGTCGGCCGGCCGATTTGGGTGGGCGGACTCTACAGAAAGCTGTGCCCGGTGAAAGCGCGATCTCGAAACCACCGAGTTAACGCGGATTTGCCGCGTTCCAGCGCTTCACGTACTCGGTGTCTGCGCACTCGGCGACGGTTTCGATGGCGTCTTCGCCGCGGAAGCGCTCGCGGACATAGAACATCCAGCTCGCGGCGCGGATCTTCACCGGTTGCTTCGTCTGCCACATCTTGTCCGCGAACGCCTCGACCTCGGCGGCGAGCTTGCCGGACACGACAAGCTCGAACGGGTCGTCGTTCTTCGTCTGCGGTGGTGCCGGCCAATTCGTCGGCCAGTCGAGCGGCGCGCCCGGCCAGTCTTCGGCGAAGCTGGTGTGCGGCGGAATTTGCTGCATTTCCAACACGAGCTCGACTGGCGTGTACTCGGTCGGTTTGGCGGCCTTGTCGACTGGATCGAACGCGGCGATCGCCTGCGCGATCGCATCCGGCTCGGGCTGATCGGGACGCCCATTCGCCGCACGCACCGATGCGACGCCTTGCACGCCGCGAAACGCGAGGCCCTCGACGCGGACGACGCGCCAACGCTTGCCGTCGCGTGCGGCGATGAGCGTGCTCGGCGTGTCGAACGCGTCGGTGAGCGAGACCCGCGGCGGCACGGCGCGGAGCGCGGCGGCGACCGCGTGCGCGATCTCGACGGCGCGCGCGGGCGTGATGTGGCCGACCTTGCCGGCGTCGAGCACGGCGCCGTCGGGCCATACGGCGATCGCCGGACGATCTTCGCCGTTGCCCCAGCCGTTGTTCGCGATCACGACCGCGATCGGCGTCTGCGGATCGATCGGCTCGCTGTCGGCCCAGTACTCGGTGTCGACGGTGCACGACGGCGCGGTCGCGGCGAGCGCAGTCGGGCTCGGCGCGGTCGCCGGCGCAGCGATCGTCGACGATCCACACGCGGCGACGATCAACATGGCGCTTCGCATCGATCAGATACGTCAGCGCTGCCGAAAATAGTCCGCCTCAGTGAACCGGCGCGAGAAACGCCGTGACCGCGGTCCAGTACGCGTCGTGAGCCGGCTGCGTCGGCCACAGCGTCGACGAGCCGTGGTGACCGGCGGTCTCGGGCACGAACGTCGTGACGTGCGCGATGCGCGCCGCGATCGGCGCCCACGCGTCGTGCTCGCTCTTCGCCGACGTGATGAACACGGGCACGCTCAGCTTCGCGGCCGAATCGGCGATCCACGTCTTCGGTTTGCCGAGATCGACGAAGTATTCGCCGGGCGAGAACGCGAGCACGGCATCGGCGCCGAGCTCGCTGCCGAACGCGAGCACGAGCGCGCTCGTATACGAGCTGCCCCACACGAGCAGCTTGCCCTGCGCGTGCTTGCGCGCCTCGGCGACTGCCGCGCGCATGTCGGCGACCGCATCGACGTACGTCGCGGGCTTGCCGAGCTGGCACGCCGAGGCCGCGGTGTCGTTGCCGACGCCTTGGCTCGCTTCGCCGGATCGCGTGTCGACCGCGATGGCGTTGAAGCCGAGCTGGTTGAGGCGCGGCGCGATCGTGCGGTATTCGCCGCGGCTGTACCCGGCCTGGTGAAACAGCACGATCATCGGCGCCGACGCTGGATGCGGCGCGTAGAGATCAGCGGTGACGTTCACGCCATCAGCCGCCGCGAAATGCAGCACTTGCACGCCGGCGGGAGTCGGCACGGTCGTCGGCGCGCCGCATCGCGGTGCGGCGTGACTGCACGAGGTCATCGACAAAAATATCGCGAGAGCTAGTGAGCGCACGTGCGGACGATCGCACGTATGCTCCGCGCGTGGCCATCAAGCTCTATCACCATCCATTTTCACGCGCCGCCGGCACCGTGTGGGCGCTCGAAGAACTCGGCCAGCCGTACGAGCTCGAGTTCGTCGATCTGATGAAGGGCGCGCACAAGCGCGACGACTTCACGAAGACGAACCCGATGGGCAAGCTACCCACGCTCGTCGACGGCGACGCGATCGTCACCGAAGCCGCCGCGATCGCGATCTATCTCGCCGATCGCTATAGCGCCGGCACGCTCGCGCCGAAGCTCGACGATCCGCGCCGCGGCAATTTTCTGCGCTGGTCGTTCTACGCACCGTCGGTGATCGAGCCGGGCTGCGCCGCGCACTCGTCGAAGTGGGAGTTCCGGCCGAGCTCGGTCGGTTGGGGCACTTGGGACGAGATGGTGCGCACGATCGACGCCGCGATCGCCGGCGATTACGTCGCCGGCAGCGAGTTCACGATGGCGGACGTGATCTTCGGCGGCACGCTGCGCTTCATGACGATGTTCAAGATGCTCGACGCGTCGCCCGCGATCGCGAAGTATCTCGAGCGCGTCACCGCGCGACCGGCGTTCAAGCGCGCCGACGAGATCAACCTGCGCGTGATGAAAGAACACGACCTCAAGCTGCCGGGCTCGTGACGGCTCGGATCGCACTCGTGTTGTTCGTCGCCGGCGCGTGCTCGCATCACGCTGCCGTCGCGACCGACGCGTCGATCGCGCGCGACGGCCTCAGCTGCGAGCCGTCGGGCTCGTGCACGACCGGCCCGATGTGCGGCGGCGCGTGCTGCGCGGCGAACGAAGCGTGCGTTTCGGGCACGTGCGTGTGCGGCACGCAGGCCGCGTGCAGCAACGGCAACGCGTGCGCGGCACCGCTGTTGATGCCGAATCACTGCGGCGATCTGTGTTGCGGCGCGACGGCGGCGTGTCCGGGCACCGCCGCCACGCCCTGACGAGGTACCGTCGGCCCGTGGGGCGCCCGAAGCGACTGATCTCGTATCGCCTGAGCCTGGCATTCGTCATTCCGGTGCTCGTCGTCGTGACCGGCGCGCTCGTCGCGGCGGTCTCGTACACGACGACGCGAACCAGCATCCGCGAGCTTGCCGCGTCGCTGTTCGCGCAGGTTGCCGATCAGACCGCCGAGCAGGCGCGATCGCACGTCCGCGAGGCGGCGCCGGCCGTCGACATGCTCGCTCGCATGATGGCGTCGCCGGGCGACAGCGACGAGACCGCGCGACGCGTGTTGCTCGTGCTGCACGCGAATCCGGGGTTCTCGTGGGCGAGCTTCTCGGCGGCCGACGGCGCGTTCACCGGCGCGCAGCGCTTGCCCGACGGCACGCTGCTGATCAATCGCAGCACGATCACGAACGGCACCACGACGATGATCGAGCAAACCGTCGCCGCCGACGGCACGTGGCAGCCGCGCCGCCACGCGGACAACACCGGCTACGACCCGCGCACGCGGCCGTTCTACACGCGCGCCGTCGCCGCGAAAGGTCGCGTGTGGACCGAGCCGTACGTGTTCTTCGATCAGGGCATTCCGGGCATCACGTGCGCGGCACCGGTGTACAGCGATGCGGGCGCGCTGCTCGGCGTCGTCACGGTCGACTTCGATCTCGACGCGCTCAGCACGTACGTCGCGCAACTGCACGCGAGCGAGCACGCGCGCGTGTTCGTCTACACCGAAGCCGGCATCGTGCTCGCGCATCCGTCGGCGAAGGTCGTCGCGAAGTCCGGCCACGGCGCCGACGGCGCGCTCGTCACCAAAGACGACATCGACGACGCCGCGGTGCGCGCGTATTTTCGCGCCGGCGCGCAGGCGTTCTCGATCGACGGCGACCGCTACTTCGCGGCGACCCGCGCGTTCGAGCCCGACGTCGGCCTGCACTGGCGCGTCGGCGCGATCGCGCCCGAGTCCGACTTCATGGGCTCGCTCGAGCGGATCACGCGCGACGCGTTGATCGTGTCGCTCGTCGTCGTGCTGCTCGCCGTCGCGTTCGCGCTGACATTCGCGCAGCGGATCGCGCGGCCGCTCGTCTATCTGGCGCGCGAGATGGAAGACGTCGGCCAGTTCCAGCTCGACGGCGCCGAGCCGCCCGCGTCGCGGTATCGCGAGATCGATCTGATGAACCGCGCGCTCTCGCGCATGCGCGAGAGCTTGGCGAGCTTCGCGGTGTACGTGCCACGCGATCTCGTGCGCGCCGTGCTCGCGAGCGGTCATCGCGCCGAGCTCGGCGGCAAGACCAAGCCGATGAGCGTGTTCTTCTCGGATCTGGCGGGCTTCACCAGCTTGTCGGAGACGATGACGCCGGCCGCGCTCGTCGAGCTGCTCGCGAAGTACTTCGACGCGATGTCGACGGTGCTCGAGGCCCACGACGGCACGATCGACAAGTTCATCGGCGACGCGATCATGGCGTTCTGGAACGCGCCCGGCGACGACGCCGAGCACGCCGTGCACGCATGCACCGCGGCGCTCGCGTTCCAGCACCGGCTCGACGAGATGAAGCGCGCGGATTCGTCGCTCGCGAGCCTGTCGGCGCGCATCGGCATCGCGACCGGCGACGCCGTCGTCGGCAACATCGGCTCGCACGACCGCATGAACTACACGGTGATGGGCGACACCGTGAACCTCGCGTCGCGGCTCGAGGGCCTCGGCAAACAATACGGCACGAAGATCTTGGTCAGCGAGGCCTGCCATCGCGCCGCCGGCGATCGCATCGTGATGCGCGCGATCGACGTCGTCGCGGTGAAGGGCAAGACGCAGGGCGTGCGCGTCTACGAGCCGCTCGCGCTCGCCGAAGCCGCCGACGCGCGCACGAAGCAGCTCGCGCGGCTCTCCGAGCAAGCGCTCGACGCGTATCTCGCCCGCAAGTTCTTCGAAGCGCGCGCGCTCTACGCGCAGCTCGCCGAGCTCGCGCCCGGCGACGTCGCATCGATGGCGCTCCACGCGCGTTGCGGCGACTTGCACGCGAATCCGCCCGCCGACACTTGGTCGGGCGTTCACGTGATGCACGAGAAGTGACTACTGCGTGTTCGCGTTGTTCGGCGCTGCGACCAGCGCGCGGGACACCGTGAGCGACACGTGGCCGATCTGGCGATAGTCGAGCAAGTCGT
>DASXEF010000119.1:0-7153 GCA_036490255.1 Kofleriaceae bacterium | reverse complement strand
CGAAGACTTGATCGCGAAGAAGATTGTTCCGACGATCTGCACGAAGGCGAGTTGTCCGTAATGGCTGGCCCCGCGAACAAAGGCTACAAGCGCAGCTGGAAGAACCTCTTGCTCAACAAGAGGTATCAGCTGCGGTTCACGCTGTTCATGGTCGGCATCTCGGCCGTGCTCATGATCGGCCTCGGCATCTGGGTGATGCGCGAAGCGAACGATGCGACCGCGGTCGCGAAGAACCACATCGTCGGCGAACCGTGCACGCGGATCCCGCTGTTGGTCGAGGTCGCCGCGCCCGACGACACGCCGGGGCCGACGAACCTCGACGAAGACGGCTCGGCCGGCTCGGCCGCGAGCCCGAGGCCGTCTAGCACCGATCCGAAAGACGTCGCCAAGCACAACGCGATGGCCGACGTCGAAGCCGTTCAAGATCTGTGGTGCACCAACGCGACGTGCAAGGCCGAGCGCGCGATGCCGCTCGTCGTCAAGGTCGCCAAGTGCGACGCGTGGGTCAAAGATCGGCTCACCGATCCGGTGCTCGTCGACGTGCTCACGACCGCGTTGATCCCGGTCGTGAAGTGCGACGGTGGCAGCTCGTTCAGCGTCAGCGATGCGGCGCCGCCCGAGCATCACGTCAAAGTGCAGATCGACGAGAGCTCGATGAAGCTCACGCCGTCGCTGCCGAAGATCCCGAACGACTACACCGACTCGATCGTCAAGCACTGGGAGTGCAACATGCGCCACGCGGCGCAGCTCGAGGACACCGAAGCGAAGCGGCAGCTCATCTTCTACATCTTGATCGGCACCGGCGTGCTGCTCGCGTTCGGCCTGGCGATCTACGGCATCAAGATGACCCACCGAGTCGCCGGCCCGCTGTTCAAGATCAGCCTCTACTTGGCGAAGATGAAAGAGGGCAGGTTCGACAAGGTCTGGAACCTGCGCAAAGGCGATCAGCTCGTCGAGTTCTACGGTCACTTCAAGGCCGCGCACGCCGGCGTGGTCAAGCTCGAGCAAGACGACATCGCGCAGCTCAAGGCGATGATCGAAGCCGCGCAAGCCGGCGGCATCGGCGACCACGAGGTCGTCAAAGAGCTCGAGGCGCTGCTCGCGCGCAAGGAGAAGTCGATTGTCTAACTCCGACGTCCCGAACGCGACCGTGATCAAAGACGGCAAGCTCGGCGGCGACGTGCCCAAGCCGGCCGCACCGGCGCCGTACAAGCGCAAGCTGTCGAACTTCCTGCTCGACAAGTCGCTGCAGCTTCGTTACGTCCTGCTCGTCACGATCTTGTCGGGCATCATCGCCGGCTCGCTCGGGTACTTGATCAACGACCAGCGCCACTCGGCGTCGTCGAAGATCGAAGACGACCTCGTCGAGCTGACCGCCAGCGATCCGAGCCTCGCCGAGTTCCAGCACGAGATCGCCGACGACATGTCGTCGCAAGATCGCGCGCTGATCTACAAGATGATCGGCATCGGCCTGGGCCTCGTGATCATCTTGTCGGGCTACCTCGTGATCATGACCCACAAGGTCGCCGGCCCGCTCTACAAGACGTCGATGTACTTCGACCGGATGGCGGAGGGCCGGCTCGGCAACGTCACGGCATTGCGCAAAGGCGACATGCTGCAGGACTTCTTCATGACGTTCCGCGACACCCACGACGCGGTGCGCGCGCGCTTCGTCACCGACCTCGGCGTGATGGAGAACGCGCAGCAGGTGTTGCGCGGCAAGCTCGGCTCGAATGCCGCGGTCGACGCGTTCGCCGCGCACCTCGACAAGCGCAAAGCCGCGCTACATCGCCAGGAATGGACCGGCAGCTTGGCGGTCGTGTCGTCGAACCCCAAGCTCGTCGTCGCGGCATCGCTGGTGTGGTCGATCTACGGGTTCTTGATGATCCTCGGCGCGGCGAAGTCGTACGGGCTCGGTGTGCTCGTCGCGATCCCGGTCGTGCTCGGCGCCGGCTTCTTGGTCAGCGGCTGGCGCGTGCTGACCGGCAAAGCCGAGACCGTCGGCGGTGTCGCGGTCGCCGCATTGCTCGTCGCGTTCCTGGGCTGTGTCGTCGCGATGACCGACATCCACGAGATGCGGCAGCTGCCGTCGTGGGTGCGGATGGCGACGTGGGCGACGAACGGCGTGCTCGCGGCGTCGGGCGTGGTCGCGCTGATCGCCGCCGACAAGTACGCATCGTGGGCGGGCGCGAAGTCGCGACGCACGTGACCCCGCTCGTCGAGCTCGGCGATCGCTATTGGGCGCTCGGCCTGCCGGCCGCGGCTCGCAGCGTGCTCGGCCGCGCGCTGGCCGCGACCGACGACGCCACGCCCGCGCTGCGGCTCGCCGATATCGCGCTCGCGCAAGGCGATGCCGCCGCGGCGCGCATCTATGCCGCCGAGGCCGCGAAGCGCGCGCCCGGTCCGGCGACGCGGATCTTGCTCGGTCGCGCGCTGCTCGCGGCGGGCGAGCTGCAATCGGCGCGGATGTCGCTGTCGATCGCGCTCGACGCGCCGAAGGCGACCGCATGGGATCGCGCCCGCGCGCATCTCGAGCTCGCGCGCGCCGCCGATGCGCAGAGCGATGCGAGCGGCGCCGCCGCACAAGCCGCCGCCGCGTTCGATGCCGTGCTGACCGCGGCGCAAAAGCCGCCGCTCGAGTTCGAAGTGATCGAAGACATCGCGACAGCTGTCGTCGCGCACGCTCGCGGCGGCGATGCGACCGCGGCGCTCGATCCGCTGCGCGGCATGCCCGGCGCGCATGCGTGTGCCGCCGCGCTCTACGCCGCGCGCCAGGCCGCCGGCGATCACACGATCACCGACACGATGGTCGACGACGAGCTCGCTGCCGCGCACGCCGAATCCGGGATCGCCGCGCTGCAATTGCGCCGGCTCGAGCGCCGCGCGCGGCAACCGGCCGAGCGCGAACGCGAAGCGCTGCTCGGCGAGATCGACGCGTTCGCGCACGTGTCTGCGAGCGAGCCGCTCGCCGCCGCCGAACGCGCGCGGCTCTACTTCTTGCGCGCCGGCCTGTGCGAGGACGATCCGCGCACGCGCGACCGCGCCGAAGACGCGTATCGCAAGGGCCTCGCGTTCCAGCCCGGTCACACCGGCGCGGCGTGCCGGCTCGCACTGCTCGTGCTCGAGCGCGGCGATCACGCGGGTGCGCTCGCCGAGATCGAGCGCGCGCTGCGCATCGATGCGAGCTACGGCCTCGCGTGGCGCAACGCGGCTCGCATGCTCGACGCGACGTCGCCGAGCCTCGGCATCGTCGTCAGCAAGCTGCTCGACGCCGCGCATCCCGGTGCCGGCAGTGCCGCCGGCGGCGTCGCGCCGCGGTTGGTCACGGCGACCGCAGAGGTCGCGCGCCACGACGTGCTCGCCGGCGTCTACGCGCACGGCCATCGCGTGAAAAATCTGCTCGGCATCATCGGCGCGCGCACGCGCAGCGCGCGCAAGCTCGCCGCCGCCGAGACCGAGGTCGCCGGCCGGCTGCGCGAGCTCGAGACCGACGTCACCGCGCTCTACGAGGAATGGGCGCAATACCTGCGCTCGATGCAGGCGCCGACGCCGACCGTCGAGATCGTGCCGCTCGGGCCGACGCTCAACGAGGTCGTGATCGCCGCGCAGGCGCGGTTGCAGCACGTGCCGATCACGCTCGAGCTGCACGGCTCGATGCCGGAAGTGCGCGGCGATCGCATGCTGCTGCGCGAGGCACTGCTCAACGTCGTGTCGAACGCCGCCGAGGCGTGCTCGGCGAACCCCGGCGAGGTCGTCGTGCGGGCTCGCGCGATCGCATCCCCATCGCTAACCCACGCTTCACCGATCGTCGAAATTGTCGTCGCGGATACAGGTCCGGGGATCCCACGCGCGCATCTCGGTCGCTTGTTCGTGCCCGGCTTCACCACGAAAGAGACCGGATCCGGCGTCGGTCTCGCGATCGCCGAGCGCGCCGTTGCCGCGCATCACGGCCGGATCACGGTCGAATCTGAAGAAGGTCACGGCACGACGATCACGATCACGCTGCCGACCGACAAGCACGGTCTCGCCGTACTACCCCGCTGGGAAAAGTCGTAGTCAGCAACTACGCACGTCCGCGGTCGATGTGGTCGAAGATACCACAATAAAATTAGCTAGTTGACGGACTCATCGGAATTTGAGACGTTGCTAAATTGCGATGAAATCATTTGTCCTGACGCTGTCTATAGCAATCATCAGCTGCGCTCACCACAACGGTGGCGGCGACGTCGAGGGCGGTGGCGACGGCGGGATGGGCGGCGGCGTGGATGCCTCCGGCCCGACGAGCGACGCGAACACGACGTTCGCGATCGCGCCGCTCGCGCAAGTGATCACGACGGCGCCGGGCACGAACCCGACCGTGCAGTACACGGCGACGCTCGGCGGCACGTCGGTCGCGCCCGAATGGACGATCGACAAAGGCGAGTTCGGCAACCTCGACGTCTCGTCGGGCTTGTTCACGACCGGCGGCGCGATCGGCGGCATCGCGCACGTCACCGCGACGCTCGGCAGCGCGACCGCGACGACGACCGTCGAGATCGATCTGCAGCAAGTCGAGAACGGCGATCCCGGATTCCCGGCCGGCTCGGCGGGCGCGGGCGGCTATGGCGGCGTCGGCGGCGATGGTCCCGCGGGCTCGGCGGGCTCGGGTCAGCAGAGCGTGCTGTCGACCTCGGCGACGAACGACTCGGCGGTGCACATCCTCTATCCGTACGACGGCACGGTGTGGCCGCGCGGCTTGCTCGCGCCGCTGATCGCGTGGGACCCGGCGACGCACACGTTCGACGCCGTGATGATCCAGCTCCACTCGAAGCACTTCGATTACACCGGCACGTTCGGCGCGAACGCGGCGAAGTTCTTGAACATGCCGATTCCGTCGGCCGTCTGGGACACGCTCGCGTACTCGAACGAAGGCTCGACCGATCCCGTGAGCGTCACGATCACGTTCTCGGATTCTGCGACGAAGACCGCGGTCGGCCCGTACACGATGACCTGGCACATGGCGCCGGGCACGCTCAAGGGCACCGTCTACTACAACTCGTACGGCACGAGCCTCGTCACGAACTCGGGCCAGAACGATTTCGACGGCAAACCGTTCGGCGCCGCGACGCTCGGCATCAAGCCCGGCGCGACGGCGCCCGTCGTGATCGCCGGCAGCGCGAGCGCGGATAACTCGGGATGCCGCGTCTGCCACACGGTCTCGGCGAACGGCCAAGAGCTGATCACGCAGCACGGCAACAACTACGCGGTGTCGAGCCTCTACGATCTCAAGACCGGCGTCGAATCCGCGGTGTCGGGCACCACGAACGTGTGGCCGGCGCTCGCGCCCGACGGCAGCTGGTACATGACGACCTCGGGTGCGAGCGTCGCGACCGGCGGCGACACCTCGTCGCGCGCGTACAGCGGCTCGGGCGTGATGCAGAGCCCGCAACCGACGATGGCGCCGGCCGGCTTGCAGGCGACGCTGCCGGTGTTCTCGCCCGACGGCAAGCACATGTCGTTCAACTTCTGGGGCTCGACGTCGTCGGGCGGCGACAAGAAGTCGCTCGCGACGGTCTCCTACGATTCGACGACCCAGACGTTCTCGAGCATGACGACGCTGTTCACGCCGACGACCGGTGTGGTGTCGTGGTCGTCGTTCTTGCCGACCAACGACTCGGTCGTGTTCGAAGACGAGCTGGTCTCGGGCGCCGGTCAGTTCGGCTACACGTGGAAGACCGGCCAAGGCCAGCTGTACTGGGTCGACATCGCGACGCAGACCGCGCACACGTTGGATGCGCTCAACGGCGTCGGCTCGAACGGCACGGCGTATCTGCCGACGTACGGCACGTATCACACCGGCAGCGCGGATACGAAGCTCAACTTCGAGCCGACGGTGAACCCGGTCGTCTCGGGCGGCTACGCGTGGGTCGTGTTCACGAGCCGCCGCGAGTACGCGAACGTCGCGACCACGAGCGCGTACAACTCGGATCCGCGCAGCTACGACTGGCGCACGGTGATCACGCCGAAGAAGCTCTGGGTCGCCGCGATCGATCTCAACGCGCCTCCGGGCACCGATCCTTCGCACCCGGCGTTCTACCTGCCGGCGCAGGAGCTCTACGCCGGTAACGCGCGCGGCGTGTGGACGGTCGATCCGTGTGAAGCGGACGGCAGCGACTGCGAGACCGGCGACGAATGCTGCGGTGGGTACTGCCGTCAGGGCAGCGGCGGCGGACCGACGGTCTGCACGAGCCAGCAGCCGACGTGCTCGATGGAATACGAGGCGTGCACGACGGACTCCGATTGCTGCGGCGGCTCGGCGGCCGGCATCTACTGCATCGACGGTCACTGCGCGCAGGAGACCGTGATCCAGTAACCGCGATCCGTGCGACGATGCGTCGCGCATGATCGGCACGATCGTTTGCGTCGACGACCAAGCTGAAGTTCGGCGCTTGCTCGGCGACGTATTCCGCGCCAAAGGCGTCAACGTCGTCAGCTTCGATGACGGCGAAGACGCGATCGGCTGGCTCGGCGGCAACGAAGCCGACCTGGTGATCTTGGATCTCGATCTGGGCGCCAACCGTCGCACCGGCATCGAGATCTGCAAGGCGATCCGCGGCAAGCGCCCGGAGTTGCCGATCATCATCTTGACCGGCCACGGCACGATCGACGACGCGGTCGTCGCGGTCAAAGCCGGCGCGGCCGACTTCATCACGAAGGATCCGTATCTCGAGGACAAGCTCGAGATCTCGGTCGAGAAGGTCGAGCGCATTCTCCAGCACGCGATCGACAAGAAGCGGCTCGAGGACGAGAACCGCGAGCTGCGCGCGACGAACGAGCGGCTGCGCAAGGCGACGAGCCGGCGGTGGGCGATCGTCGGCGACTCGGCGCAGATCAAGAACGTGATGACGAAGATCGAGAAGGTCGCGCCGGTGCCGCGGCCGGTGCTCGTGCTCGGGCCGCGCGGCACCGGCAAGGAGCTCGTCGCGCGCGCGATCCACGGCCTGTCGCCGCGCGCGAGCGAGCCGTTCATCACGATCAACTGCGCCGCCGTGACCGAGAGCTTGCTCGAGAGCGAGCTGTTCGGTCACGAAGAGGGCGCGTTCACCGGCGCGACGAAACAGAAAGAGGGCAAGTTCGAGCTCGCCGACGGCGGCACGCTGTTCCTCGACGAGAT
>DASXEF010000113.1:0-7158 GCA_036490255.1 Kofleriaceae bacterium | reverse complement strand
GTCGATCCATCGCCACCAGAAACGCGGCATGTCGCCGAAAGACGCCGCGCTCGCCGGCACGCGTGCGGTCGTGTTGCCGGTCCTCGCGTCGACGCTGACGACGATGGCGGTGCTGTTGCCGGTGTTGCTGTTCGCCGGGCTCGCGCAGAAGTTATTCGTACCGCTCGCGCTCACCGTCGCGGTCGCGATGGCGGCGTCGTATTTCGTCAGCATCGCGGTCACGCCGGTGATGTGCCGATATCTGCTGAAGCACGACAATCCCGGCCGGATCGCGCGACGGATCGAGCGCGCGATCGAAGGCCTGGCGCACGGCTACGCACGCACGCTCGACACGCTCATTCCTCACGGCTGGCTGGTGCTGGTAAGCGCCGCGATCCTGGTGACCGCGAGCGTGTGGACGGCCGCGCGCTTGCCGACCGCATTTTTTCCGCCGATCGACGAGTCGATGGAGACGGTCTACGTGCGGCTGGCGCCCGGCACGTCGCTCGACCAAGCGTCGAAGCAGATCCGCGCGATGGGCGACACGCTGCGCGACGACCTACCCAAAGGCGTCGTCCAGCTGGTGTTGACGAACACCGGTTCGCCGATGAATGCGCGCGCCGCGATGGTTTGTCCGAACTGGGGCCCGCACATGGGCTTCATCCAGCTCCAGCTCGCCGATCCCGACGATCGCGCGCAGTCACAAGATCAGATCGCCGAGACCATCCGGCACGTGCTCGACACCAAATACCCCGGCATCGAATTTCTGCAGGCGCCGGGCGGCCTGGTCGCGAGCGTGTTCTCGAACGGATATCTCGCGCCGATCGCGGTCGAGATCCGCAGCGACAACCTCGATCAGCTCTACGCCAACATGAAAGCGGTCGCGGATGTCGCGCGCGAAGTGCCCGGCATTCGCGACGTCTATCCGACGCTGCAGCTCGAATACCCCGAGGTTCGCGTCAACACCGACCGCAAGGAGGCCGGGCGGGTCGGCGTGACGGCGCGCGACGCCGCACAGATCACGCTCGAGGCGACGATGGGCAACATCAACACGCCGAGCGTGTGGGTCGACAGCGTCAACGGCCAGTCGTACTACGTCGTCACCGGCTACGATCCCGACAAGCTCGACACGCCGGGCAAGCTGTCGACCGCGCCTGTCCGCGTGACCGATGACGCCGCCGCGGTCGCGCTCGGCGCGTACGGCAACATCGCGCGGTCGACCGGCCCGATCGCGATCGAGCGCAACCAGCTGCAGCGCGCCGCGCACGTCATGATGCAGGTCGAGCGCCGCGACATCGGCACGGCCGCCGCCGAGCTCGAGCGACGACTCGCGAGCGATCCGCGGACGGCAGGGATCAAGACGCACTTCGTCGGTCAGATCCAACTCATGCGCACGACGTTTTCCGGGCTCGGCCTCGCGGTCGGGCTCGCGGTGATGGTCGTGTTCATGATCATGGCGTCGCAGTTCAAGTCGCTGAAGATGCCGTTCATCATGTTGTTCACGATCCCGTGCACGCTCGTCGGGATCGTGACGGCGCTGATGGCCGGCGGCCAGGGGTTCTCGGTGACGGCGCTGATGGGCATGCTGATGGTCGTCGGCATCGCGGTCTCGAACGGGATCTTGCTGATCGATCACGCGCGCGTGCGGGTCGACGACGGTCTCGCGCCGCGCGAGGCCATCCTCGACGCCGCGCGGACGCGGTTCGTCCCGATCGCGATGACGAGCCTCGCCACCGTGATCGGGCTGATTCCGACCGCATTCGCGCTTGATCGCGGCGCCGCCGCGAATCAGCCGCTCGCGCTGGCGGTCGTCGGCGGGCTGACGTCGTCGACGCTGCTGTCGCTCTACCTCGTCCCCGTGATCTTCTTGGCGCTGGTGCGCAAGCGGGCGCAGATTCACGCCGAAGGCGGCTTGGCCGGATGACGCGACCACGTACCATGCGCGCATGGCCTACGAAGATCGCTACGACACGCGGCTCGACGATAAATACGGCCAGCTGCAGACGATCGACATCCCCGCCGAGATCGCCGCGCACGAGCCGTGGTTCAACCAAACGCTGACGCGCGTCAACGACTGCGTCGTACGCCTCGGCATCATCCAGGGCGAGTACCACTGGCACAAGCACGACCACGAAGACGAGTGCTTCATCGTGCTGCAGGGCGAGCTGATCATCGACGTCGAAGGCAAGGGCAGCGTCACGCTCGGCCCGCACGTGGGCTACACGGTGCCGAAAGGCGTCGTGCATCGCACGCGCGCGAACGTCAAGACGGTGATCTTGATGGTCGAAGGTGCGGGCGTCACGCCGACCGGCGACGCGTAGCTATCGCCGCGCGAGCTTGTAGTCCGGGAATCCCGGGATCAGCAGCGACGCGTCGGGGCCGACCAGCCATTTGCTTCCGGCGAACGGCGGATCGAGCACGACGAGCATCACGCTGCCGTCGGGCTCGACCTCGCGATCGATCGCGACGTGCCATTCACCCGCGTCGAGGTCGGCGCCGGTCGCCGTGGCGCGAATGATCACGTCACCGAGCGCGGCATCGTGATAGGTCCCGACCAGCGGCGCGATCCAGCCGTGATCCGACGACGCCACATACGGTTTGGTCTCGCCCCGCAGCTTCACGTAGTAGGCGAGCTGTTTGTCGGCGAGCGGCACTGCGGCGGAGAACATCAGCTCGACGATGCGGCGAGTCACGGCGGCGTTGAACGGCAGCTCTTCGGCGGGGCCGCCGTTGCGGACGTTCGTGAAGATGATGATCCCGATGTGCTCCGTCGGTAGCGTGAACATCGTCGTGCCGAATCCCATCGAGCCGCCGTCGTGCGCGATCACGCGCTCGCCGGAATACGTGCCGATGTCGATGCCGAGCCCGTAGCTGTCGGTCGCGCCGGCGCGGATCCGCGGCTTCAGCCGCTCGGCGATGTTCGCCGCCGACACGACGCGAACGCCCTCGGGCGTCACGCCATCGGCGAGCTCGGTGGCGACGTAGCGCTCCATGTCGCGCAACGTCGTCCACGCACCGCCGGCGGGTGCGATCGGCTCGACTCCGCGCTCGATCGCGAGCGGCATCGCGCGTGTCGTGCCGTCGATCGCGAGCGCGTGCGGTACCGCGTGATCGCCGGCTGCGACGGTCGCGTAGTCGAGCGTCGTCGACGTCATGCCGATCGGCACAAAGATTTTCGCCTGCATCGCCGCCGCATACGCCTCGGCGAGCGAGCGAGTCGGCGCGAACGCGTGCGCCGCGATGAAGCCACCGGCCGCGACCATCAGGTTCGAGTACTGAAACGTCTCGCCGAGCTTCGTGGTCGGCTTCATCGTGCGCATCTCGGCGAGCCGCGCCTCGGGCGTCACGCCGTTCCACTCGAACAGATCCTCGAGATCGCGGCGCGGCATGCCGGTGCACGCGCACGACATCTGCCACAAGCGGAGCTCGCGCGTGAGCTCGGGATCGCCGAGCGCGAACGTCGGCAACACGGCGACGACCGGCGTATCCCAGTGGACAATTCCGGCGTCGACGAGTGCGGCCTCCATGAGCGTCGTCATCGACTTCGTGATCGACGCGAGCAGGAATCGCGTGTCGACCGTCACCGGCGACGGATCGCCGAGCGCGCGCACGCCGAGCGTTCGCTCGTACACGACCTTGTTACCGTCGAGCACGGCGATCGCCGCGCCGGGGACTTCGAGCTCGGTCAGCGCCTGCTGCACGAACGTATCGAGTCGGTCCACGTCGAGCACGTGACGCCCGCCAAGTGTTTGCTCGCGCATGCCGGCCACGTGCAGGCTGCCTTCGAGCACGTCGATCTCCGCCGCGCGCCGATCGACCGCGACGCTGTCGCCATCGATCAGCACGACGAGGCGATGGTCGCCGACTTGGTGCCAGCGTGCCGTGGCACTGCGATGCGCCGTCGCCGCCGGTTTGTAGTCGATCTCCGTGATCGCGTCCCAGTCGCCGGGATCGGGCATCACCGCGGGCTCGCCCGGCGCCAGTGCGAAGCCCGGCTCGGCCAGCTGCCACGCGGCGGCGATCGCGCGGGCCGGATCCGAGCCAGCGTTCCCGACGATCGTCACGCGTAGCTCGCGATCCGGATCCGCGAAGGTCACGCGATCGGCGTGCCGTTCGACGCCCCAGTGCAGCGGTGCCGTGACGGTCGCGTCGCCGACATCGAGCACGGCCGGGCTCGCGATCCTCGCGGGAGACCCGCACGCGACCACGCTCGCGATGACTACAAAGCTGCTCGATCTCACGTGTCGGAGACACCATAACGTGCGCTGCGTTGCGGCTGCGGTCGTTTGATCGCGATCACGATCGCGCCGACGATCATCGCGTTCGCGATCACCGTCGTGACACCGAGCGGCTCGCCGTAGAGCGCCGCGCCGAGCAGCACGGCGAGCACCGGATTGACGAACGCGTAGCTCGTCGCGACGACCGGCCGCGCGTTCGCGAGCAACCACGAGTACGCGGTGAACGACACGATCGAGCCGAACACCGCGAGATAGCCGAGCGCCAACCACGCGCGCGCGCTCGCGTGCACCGCGATCGGCTCGCGGTGGATCATCGCCGCGATCGCGAGCACCGCGCAGCCGCACAGCATCTGTACGCCGGCGTTGACCATCGTGGCCTGCGGGCCTTCGGCGCCTTTGCCGCGGCGAGACAGCAATGATCCGATCGCCCACGCGATCGGCGACATGATCAGCAGCGCGACGTGCGCGGGTTTGCCGGCGAGCGACGGACCGCCCATCAGCACGACCACGCCGGTGAAGCCGAGCACGAGCGATGCGCACTCGCGCGCCGTCGGCCGCGCGCCGAACACGGCGCCGAACACGCCGACCCAGAGCGGCATCGTCGCGCACACGATCGCGGCGCCGCCCGAAGGCACCGATTGCTCGGCGACCGCGACGAAGCCGTTGCCGCCGACGAACAACAGCACGCCGATCGGCAGGTTGCGCCGCCACACGGCCGCGCTCGGCCACGCCGCGCCGCGCCGCCGGGCGATCGCGAGCAGCACCGCGCCCGCGACCAAGAATCGCGTGCTCGCCATGGCAAACGGCGGCAGCTCGGCGACCGCGACGCGCATCGCGAGGTACGTCGAGCTCCAGATCAGGTAGACAGCAGCCAAGCTAGCGAGCAACGGCATGGCGACACACGATACGTCGCGGCGCCTGCCAGCACAGATGCACGCGCGGCGTACCAGGACCGGTACAGATCGCTTGTGTCGGTCGCGGCACGAGGCATCTGTGCTGGTCGGAACGGAATACGATCGGTACAGTCAGACGGATGGTGGCCACGCCGAATGGCTTTCTCTACGAGCACCTGGCGGACGAGCTCGGCCGTGCGATCGATCGCGGCGCGTTGCGCGCCGGAGATCGGCTGCCGTCGGTGCGCCGGCTCGCCGAGGAGCGCAACTGCAGCGTGTCGACGGTCGTCGAAGCGTACGTCCGGCTCGAGAACGCCGGCCTCATCGAAGTGCGGCCGAAATCGGGTCACTTCGTCCGCCGCCGGCGCACGTTTACCGACGAGCCGCGCGTGCCGCGGGCCGGCGTGAAGCCGTCGCGCGTCGCGACGACCGATACGTACACGAAAGTGCTCGCGGCGATGCGCGATCCGTCGCTCGTCGCGTTCGGCTGCGCGACGATCGATCCGTCATATCTACCGATCGCGCAGCTGTCGCGGATCATCGTGCAGCTCAGCCGCGAGATCGCGACGGTCGGCGCGCGTTACGAAGCCGCGCCGGGACTGCTCACGCTGCGCCGTCAGATCGCGCGGCGCGCGGTCGAAGCCGGCGTCGCGCTCGCCGAGGACGATCTGTGCACGTCGATCGGCGCGACCGAGGGGCTCGCGCTCGCGCTGCGTGCGGTCGCGCGGCACGGCGACGTGATCGCGGTCGAATCACCGACGTACTTCGGGGTGCTGCAGAACATCGAAGGTCTCGGTCTGCGCGCGATCGAGATTCCCGCGCATCCGCGCCACGGCCTCGACGTCTCGGCATTCGAGGAGACGATCCGCACGCAAAACGTGCGCGCGCTCGTGATCATGCCGACGATCGCGAACCCGCTCGGCTCGTTGATGCCCGACGAGGAACGCGAGCGGCTCGTCCGCATCACGCGACGCGCCGACATTCCGATCATCGAAGACGACGCCTACGGCGAGCTCGTGTTCGACGGCTCGCGGCCACGCCCACTGCGCGCGTTCGCGGGCCCGAGCGACGAATCGCATGTCGTGCTCGTCAGCTCGGTCTCGAAGACGCTGGCGCCCGGATATCGCGTCGGCTGGGTCGCCGGCGGCCGCTGGCACGACCAGATCCTGCGGCTCAAGTACAGCCAGTCGCTCGCGTGTCCCGCGCTGCCGGGCATGGCCGTCGCCGAGTTCTTGGCGTCGGGCGGCTACGATCGCCACTTGCGCCGCCTGCGCGCGGCGGTCGCCGGCAACGTCGAGCGCTACCGCGAAGCGATCGCGCACGAGTTTCCCGAGGGCACGCGCGTGTCGTCGCCGCGCGGTGGCTTCGTGTTGTGGGTCGAGCTGCCGGCCGGCGTCGACTCGATCGCGCTGCACGAGCGCGCGTTGCGGCGCGGCATCGTGATCGCGCCGGGCCCGTTGTTCTCGGCGCGCCAGCGGTTCACCAACTTCATCCGGATCTCGGCGGGGACGCCGTGGTCGGAGCGCGTCGAAGGCGCGATTCGCACGCTGGCCCGGCTCGTCGACGAGCGTTGATCGCATTCGGCCCGAGCCGAGCCGCAAGCTCGTTAGTCGTCGCTGCCGCTACCGTCGCTGCCGTCGTCGTCGGTGATCGGCGCATCTTGCAACGTGCCGAGGCCGGCGGAGACGCTCGGCTCGACGTCGCCGAGATCGAACCACTCGTGATATGCGCCGACCTGCAGGTGCAGGCCTTCGACCGGCGTCTTCGAGCCGCGGAGATGGATGAGCCCGCTGTCGCCGTCCTCGGTGACCTTGATGCGGAACGTCGTCGTGCCGTTCTTCACGTGCTTCGTCATCTTCGCGACCGCGCGGCGGTGATGATCGTAGAGCTCGATCGTGACCTTGCCGATATCGGTCTTCGCATGCACCGTGATCGGCTTGAGATCGCCGGGCTCCCAGTGCACGTAGATGTCCGGCTCGGGCGGCGCGGCGATGGTGTAGCTCGCCGCCCACGGCGCGACGCGCTTCGCATCGGCGAGCGCCTTGCCG
>DASXEF010000095.1:0-14183 GCA_036490255.1 Kofleriaceae bacterium | reverse complement strand
TTCTGCTCGAAGCTCGGGATGTCGGTGTTCTTGAAGAACGCGTTGATGCGATCGTCCTTCGCGACTTCTTCTTCGACGAAGTCTTTGACGACCGCCTTGATCGCGGGCTCGCCGCCGAGGCTCGTGAACAGCGTGCCGCTCCCCGCGCCGCTACCCGACGTCGTCGTGGTGGTGGTACCGCCACCTGACTGGGATCCACCACAAGCAGCAGCCAACACCACGGCTAGAAGAGCTTTGCGCATGCCGCTTCGTATCAGAAATCAGCTTGACGCGGGCGCGCGCGGGTACCACATCACTGCGCATGGCCAAGGACCTCGCGGGCAAGAACTACGTCATCACCGGCGCGAACACGGGGATCGGTAGGACCACGGCGATCGCGCTCGCCGAGCGCGGCGCGCACGTCATCCTCGCGTGTCGCTCGCTCGACAAGACGCAACCGGTGCTCGACGAGATCAAGCAGCTCGGCGGCGATGCCGAGTTCGTCGAGCTCGATCTGTCGAGCTTCGAATCGATCCACAAAGCCGCGGACGAGCTGCTCGCGAAGAACATTCCGTTCCACGCGTTGATCAACAACGCGGGTCTCGCCGGCAAACGCGGCACGACGAAAGATGGCTTCGAGCTGACGTTCGGCACGAACCATCTCGGCCATTACTTGCTGACGCGGCTGTTGCTCGATCGGCTCAAGACGAGCGGCCACGCGCGCATCGTCAACGTGTCGAGCCAATCGCACTACGACGCGAAGGGCATCGACTTCGACAAGCTGCGCACGCCGACGAAGAGCGTCACCGGACTTCAAGAGTACGCGGTGTCGAAGCTCGCGAACGTGCTGTTCACGAAGGAGCTCGCGCGCAAGCTCGAGGGCAGCGACGTCACGACGTACGCGGTGCATCCCGGCGTCGTCGCGACCGACGCGTGGCGGCAAGTCCCGGCGCCGTTTCGCTGGCTGATCAAGCGCTTCATGATCAGCCCACAGCAAGGTGCACACAGCAGTTTGCGCGCGGCAACGGCACCCGAGCTGGCGAACGAAACCGGGCGCTACTACCACGCCGACGGCAAGGAGAAGCGCCCCGCGAAGCTCGCCGACGACGTCCAGCTCGCACAAACGCTCTGGCAACGAAGTGCGGAGTGGACGGGTTTGCCCGCGTAGGAGTAGATCGAAAGGATGAGCGCGATCCTCGTCGCAGCTGTCCTTTCGACGATGCACTTCCAAGGCGCCGTCGGCTCCGATAACGGCGACTACGTCGTCGTGCCGTTCACGGTGCCCGACGGCACCGCCGAGGTCGACGTCGCGCACGCGTACGGCAGCGACGGCGAGATCTTGGATTTCGGCGTGTGGTCGCCCGACGGCTATCGCGGTTGGGGCGGCGGCCTCACCGACGACGCGGTGATCGACGTCGCGCAGAGCTCGCGTGGTTACCTGCCCGGACCGATCACGGCGGGCACGTGGAACGTCGTCATCGGCAAGGCGCTGCTCATCAACAACGCCGGCAGCTACACGATCGACGTGACGTGCAGCGATACCGCGACGGTGCCGGTACAGCCGCAAGCCGCGTACGAGCCGGTCGTGCTGTCGACCGAGCGGCGCTGGTACAAAGGCGATTTTCACTCGCACTCGATCCAGAGCGGCGATGCGACCGCGACGTTCGATCAGATGTCGGCGCTCGCGATGCAGCAAGGCTTGGATTTTCTCAACATCAGCGACCACAACACGATCTCGCAGCACGCGTTGCTCGCCGCGTATCAGAGCGGGTTTCCGAATCTATTGTTCCTGCGCGGCTCGGAGATCACGACGTACACCGGCCACGGCAACGCCGTCGGCAACATCAGCTACGTCGATCACCGACTCGGCTTGAACGGCCGCACGATGAAAAACGTCGTCGACGATGTCGTCTCGCAAGGCGCGATCTTCATCGTCAACCATCCGATGCTCGACATCGGCACCGCGTGCCTCGGTTGCAAGTGGGGCCACGTCGACGACACGCCGTGGGCCGAGGTCAGCGGCATCGAGGTGATCACCGGCAACTATCAGGTCGGCGTCTTGGTGTTCGTGCCCGAAGTGCTGCAGCTGTGGGACTCGTTGCTCGATCAAGGCTTCCGGATCGCGGCGATCGGCGGCAGCGACGATCACCACGCCGGCATGAACGAAGGCACGAACGGCTCGCAGATCGGCGATCCGGCGACGAGCGTGCTCGCCGACAACTTGAGCGAGGCGGCGATCATGGCAGCCGTCAAAGCCGGTCGCACGGTCGTGCAGCTGCGCAGCCCGATGGACGCGTTCGCCGACATGACGATGAAGGACAAGTCCGGCAGCGACGCCGAGATCGGCGACGAGGTCGATGGCGTCGATAACATCTCGATCAGCTCGCACGTCACCGGCGGCGACGGCGATCGCGTCGAGCTATGGCGCAACGGCGTCAAAGTCGACTCGCAGGTCGTCTCGGGCGCCGACGCGACTGCGACGTTCTCGCGCAAGCCGACCGGCGATCTCGAGCGCTATCGCATCCAGGTCGTCGACGGCGCGTCGAACCAGACGATCGTGATCACGAGCCATATCTGGGTGCAAGGCGTCGTCCCGCCCGAAGGCTGCGGTTGCCAGAGCAGTGGCAAAGCCGGCGCGACGTCGATCGCGTTGTTCGGGCTCGCGTTGCTCGTGTTGCGTCGCAAGCGGCGCTAATTTCCGCGCATGCGTTGGTTGTTACCGGCGGTTGTTCTCGCTGGTTGTCAGCACTACGAACAACTCGATCCGAAGCTCGTCCAGAAGCTCGATCTGATCGGCATGACCGGCGACGGCAGGCCGACGCGGCTCGTCTGCGCGCGCGGCGCGCTGATCGACGTCTACGCGACGACGCAAGACGGCAAGCGCCATCGCGCCGGCAGCAAAGACGACGTCTCGCGCAGCGAGTTCGACCCGGGCCTGATCGCGCTATCGGCTTCGCTCGGCTCGTTTCACGATCGCGCGTGGAATCCGCCGAGCGACGCGGTCGCGTTGCTCGACGTCGATCGCATCACGGTCACCGCAAAGGTCGTCGCGAACCAGCAGATCACCGGCTCGATCGATCTCCAGCCGACGTGGGCGTGCGATCCGCCGCACGTGCTGGTCACCGGTCACGACGGCGCGGCCGGCATGCCCGGCGACGTCGGTCCAGGGCAGAGCAACGGCTTCGACGGCGGCATCGGCGGTCACGGCGCCGCCGCGCCGGCGACGACGGTGCTCGTCGGCTACGCGATCCGCCCGAACGGCCAGAAGCTCGTGATCGCCGACATCACGACGAGCGACGGCCACAACGATCTGCGCGCCGTGTTCGCGCCCGATCAAAAGCTCAAGATCGTCGCGACCGGCGGCAACGGCGGCGCCGGTGGTGCAGGCGGCGCGGGCGGCGCGACCTACGACAACGGTCCGCAGGCCGGCAACGGCGGACGCGGCGGCGACGGCGGTGACGGCGGCGACGGCGGTGCGGTGACGATCGAATACGACGCGGCGAGCCCGGAGCTCGCGAACGTGATCGTCGTCGACGCGAGCGGCGGTAACGGCGGCGCCGGCGGTGCAGCGGGTGCGGCCGGAGCGGGTCCCACCGACAACGCCGCGCTCGCCGGCGGCGGTGGCATCGCCGGCGACGCCGGCCGCGCCGGTCACGACGGCCCGAAGCCGGTGATTCGCGCGAAGCCGGGTTTGACCGCGGAGCTCGGTCAGCTCCAGCCCCGCGACGACGCGCACGACGTCGCGCCCGACAGCGCGCGCCACTACACCGGCGATCTCACGACGACGATCGCAGGCGCCGCGCCGCACACCGAGAGCGCCGATCTCGTCTCGACGCGCGTCGAGCAATATCACTTCACGATGTCATTCGGTCCGGCGTGCAAGCTCGAGCTCAGTCGGCCAAGCGTGCCGAAGCAGTACCACTTCACGCTCGATAAATCGGCGGCGTGCGCGATCGGCGACAGCGTGTTCACGATCGATCACGCGACGCTCGATCTCGATCCGCCGCACGACACGCTCAAGATCGAAGCGACCGGATCGAGCATCAACCCGGTCGGCGCGTTCGCGCTGAAGTATCTCGGCAAGCGGAAGTAGGTACGCGATGCGTCGCTGGGAAATTGCGAGCACACGATGGCGGCGTCGCATGTCGTGCCGCGAGCCGAAAGGCGTTCGCCGGCTGTTCAAGGCGCGATGCGTCGCTGGGAAATTGCGAGCACACGATGTCGGCGTCGCATGTCGTGCCGCGAGCCGAAAGGCGTTCGGCGGCCCACGCGCGTCGACAGACAGATGAACGGCCCGAGTACGAGTACGAGTACGAGTACGATTTACTTGAACGTCGAGGCGTCGATGCCGTGCCGCTGCAAGAGCCGGCGAAAGTTCGTGCGGTCGAGCCCGGCGAGCCGAGCGGCCTCCGACACCGAGCCCTTCGCCTTTTCCATCACGCGAATCAGATAGCGCTTCTCGAACGCGGCACTCGCGCGACGCTTCGCTTCGGTGAGCCCGACGAGCTCGTCGCTGTCGTCGCCGGTGACGACGAGAGCACCGCTGTTCGTGCGACCGCGGCCGGCGATCTGCGGCGGCAATGCCTCGGGGCCGATCGATTCGCCGCGGCGCAACGCGATCGCGTGCAGCACCGCGTTCTCGAGCTCGCGCACGTTGCCGGGCCAACCGTATTCGGTCATCGCCTCGAGCGTCTCGGGCGCGAGCGCGGGCGGCGTCGTGCCGCCGTGCTTCTTCAAGAAGTGCGCGGCGAGCAGCGGAATGTCATCGGGCCGCTCGCGCAGCGGCGGCACGCGCAGCGTCACGACGTTGAGCCGGTAGAAGAGATCTTGGCGAAACCGGCCGTGCTCGACCGCGGAGGCGAGATCGACGTTGCTCGCCGCGACGACGCGCACGTCGACCGACTTCACGCCGCTGCCGCCGACCGCGCGAACCTCGCCTTCTTGCAGCGCGCGCAACAGCCGCGATTGCACCGCGAGCGGCATGTCGCCGATCTCGTCGAGAAACAACGTGCCGCCATCGGCTTCGACGAACACGCCTTGGCGATCGGTAGTCGCGCCGGTGAACGAGCCTTTGACGTGGCCGAATAACTCGCTGTCGATCAGCGACTCCGGAATCGCACCGCAGTTGAGCGCGACAAAGCGCTTTTTGCGCCGAGTGCCATGCTCGTGCAGCGCGCGCGCGACGAGCTCTTTGCCGGTGCCGCTCTCGCCTTGAATCAACACGGCGACGTCTTGTTCGCCGAGTCTCTCGAGCGAGGCTTTGAGCCGGCGGACGACGGCCGACTGGCCGACGAGCATTTGATCGCCGCCGAGCTGGCGTTTGACGCCCGCGAGCTCGCGCTGCAACGTCGAGTGCCGTGCGGCAGAAACGACCACGGCCGAGAGCTCGTACGGCTCGAACGGCTTGGTGATGTAGTAGAACGCGCCGGCGCGCATGCACGTTGTTGCGGTTGCCGCGCTGCGATCGCCGGTGAGCATGATCACGGAGGCGAGAGATCCAACGCGCTTGAAGTTTTTCAGTACGTCTATACCGCTCATTCCCGGTAATCCGACGTCCAGAATCACCACGTCCCAGTTCGCGAGATCGGCGTCGAGACGGGCAAGTACGCCCCGCGGATCGCTGGTCAATTCGACTTCGTGTCCGTCGGAGCCGAGCTTGCGCGCGATCGTTCGAGCGACGTCATCATCGTCCTCGACAACCATCACCTTGAATGGCGATGACTCGTCCGCCATCCAGCGGATCAAGTTCTCACGAAACTGGATATTTTTCACGAAGCGACAGGAAACATCTTATGCATCGCAGTGGCCGCACTAGCCAACCTGCGCCGGAGCTCGCTGGGTGAGATCGGCTTTACCAGCACCGCGTCGGCTCCAGCTTCGAGACAAAGCTCCCGCGTACTGTCGTCGTCCTCGCCGGTCAGCATCGCGACGAACATGCCGTCGCCGTACACCGCTTTTAGCTGGCGAACGACTTCGAGTCCGCCCATCGGCATATTGAGATCGATAATTGCGATATCGGGACGATCGACTTGAGCGAGCCTTAGTCCCGAGATTCCGTCGCTCGCAGTCGAAACGTCGAATCCACCACGCGCGAGCGCACTCGACAACGTGCGGCGAATCAGCGCATCGTCATCGACCACCATCACGCGGACGCTCACGCAGCGCTCCGCACATCTTCTTCGGTCGCGCCGAGGTGCGACCGAAGGCGCTCGACCGCGCGCCACAGCAGCTGACACACGCGCGACGGCGTGATGCGCAGCGTATCGGCGATCTCCTGATACGTGAGGTCTTCGACGTAGTGCAGGCCGAGGATCGTCACGTCGCGCTGCTCGAGGTGCTCGAGCGCCGCGCGAACGCGCGCGATCGTCAGGCGGTGACCGGCTTCGACGTCGGGCGCCATCGAGCTCGCGACCAAGCGCGACTCTTCGCCATCGATCGGACCGACTTCGACATGCACCAGCTCGGAGAGTCCCGCGCGATATTCATCGACCGTGACGCCGAGCGCGTCGGCGATGCGTTGCTCCGAAGCGGTCTCGCCGTCCTTCTCGAGCTCGCGAATCGCCGCGCTGATCTTGCGGGCGAGCTGGCGAACCCGGCGCGGCATGATGTCGCCGCGGCGCAGCTCGTCGAGTACGGCACCGCGAATCCGGTGCTCGGCAAACGCGAGGAACGGCTCGGCGCGCGTGCCGTCGTAACGCTCGGCAGCTTCGATCAGGCCGAGCATGCCGGCCGAGACGATGTCCTCGCGGGCGACCCAGTCAGGGCAACGCCGCGCCATGCGCAGCGCGATGCGGCGAGCGGCGTCCGCATAGTCACGGATCAGACGATCCCGGTTTTGCGCCTGGTTCTTCGAGGGGGTCGAGCCGAAGGTCTGCACGAGCCGACCTAATTACAACCCTCGATCCAACCCTTACGCGAATCTAACGATTTGTAATCGCGTCGTTTTATGCGCGTTCCCCGGGTGGCTCAGCACTCTGGGAGGGTAGTTAGTTACCCCGGGGGCCGTCATGAGTCGACCAATCGCAGACCGCAGTAAGCCCAAATCGACAGAGTGATTTTGTACGGTCCACCCGTGGGCAAGACCAAGGGGAAGGCCGCGAAGCCGAAAGCGAAACCGGTCGCGAAGGCGAGCGCGAAGCAGCCAAAACCGCCGAAACCGAAAACGAGCCAGCCGCCGAAATCGACGCGCGTGACCACGCCGGCGCTGTTGCCACCCGCGCCACCCGTGCCCCCACCACAGCGCGACGAGCTCGAAGCCGAACGCGACATCGGTCGTCTGCTCCGCTACGGCGAGCGCTTCGGCGCGAAGAAGATCGATACGCGGATGTGGTCCGCTCCCGGCGCGTTGCAACCGACCACGCTGCCGGTGCCATCGGGAGCGCTCGCGATCTGCGATCCCGCGGTGCCGAAGAGCTGGCGCGTGCTCGATCGACCGGCCGGCGCCGGACACTTTCGCATCATGCTCTCGGTCGCGCGCAACGAAGCGGGAGTCGAATCGCTCGCGGCGCTCGTGATCCACACCGGTCGACCGCCGATCGCGCGATGGAGCGTCGCCCATCCCAGAGGTCGCAAGCCGAAAGAGCCGAGCTCGTATCCCGTGACGTCGGGATGGATCGTGCTCGTCGACGCGGCTGAGGGCGCGCCCGGTGTGATCGCGACGCCCGACGCGAAGCTCAGCGGGATCCAGCCGATCGAAGTGCCGCTCACCGACGGTCGCAAAGCGCTCGCGGTGCCGTGCGGCAGCGGCGACTTCACCGCCTACTGGGCCGTCGACGGCGCCGACAAGCCGATCTGTCTCGTGATCGACTTCGACGCGTTCACGCAAAAAGACTGGCGCGCGAAGTCGTGACTACTTGCCGCCGAGCGCTTTGATCGCGGCGTCGGCCTCGGTCTTGAGGCACGCATTCGAGTTCGTCTCGTTGAAGCCGAGCACGCCGCCGACCATCCGATAGCGAGCGCGCCTGAGCGACGGGATCGCGCGCGGATCGCCGAGCTCGACGAGTCTCGGGATCGCGGCCTTGCGATCGGTGCACGTCGTCGATGCTTCGAGATCGTGCAGCGCGGCCTTGAGCTCGGTGTCGCGATCGGCGCGATCGACGGTCGCTTCGTTGACAGGCGGCGCGGGCGGTGATGAGGGTGCGGGCGTGCTTGCCGATCCAGGCACCGCGGCGGGCGCCGGAGCCGGAGCCGGTGGGCTCGACACTTCGGTGTGACGCGGCCGAGGTTTCGGCGACGGCGTGCCGGTCGAGACTTTGAGCGCGACCGCGATCGCGATCGCGGCGACGAGCACGATGCCGGCGATCCACAGCCACTTCTTCGGAATCGGCTCGTGCGCGTCGAGCGACGGCGAGGTTGCCGCGCGCGGCACCTTGTTGAACGGCATCGGCGTGAACGAAGCCGTCGGTGCGCTCGTGCCGGCGCGCGACGGCGTGAACGGAATCGGCGAGCCGTGCACGGGCGTCGGGACCGGAATCGCGACGACGCCGGAGCCGCGCGGCGCGATCGCGATGCCGGCGTCGCGCAACACCGAGTCGAGCCGCGCGAGATATTCGTTCGCGGTCGGGAATCGATCGGCCTGCATTTTCTCGAGGCCGTGGCGAATCAAGCCTTCGAGCGCGTTCGGGATCTGCAGACCCGGCGCGACCTCGGAGAACGGCGGCACGTCGCGCGACACGTGCGCGGTCATGATCTGCAGCGGATCTTTATCTTCGAACGGCGGCCTGCCGGTGAGCATCTCGTAGAACACGACGCTCAACGAATAGAGGTCGCTCGCGGGCTTGATCTCGCCGCCGACGGCTTGCTCGGGCGACAAATACGCCGGCGTGCCGACGGTGAGCCCCGCGCGCGTCATCGCGGGATCGTCGCCCGAGCCGGCGTAGAGCTTCGCGATGCCGAAGTCGAGGATCTTGACGATCGGCTCGCCGTCCTTGTGCGCGAGAAAGATGTTGTCGGGCTTGATGTCGCGATGGACGACGCCTTTGTCGTGCGCGTGGCGCAAGCCGGCCAGCACTTGCCGGATGATCCCGACGGCTTCGAGCCAGGCGATGCGCTTGTCGCGCTCGAGCCGCGTGCCGAGCCCTTCGCCTTCGAGCGCCTCCATCACGAGATAGAGGCAGCCGTCTTCCATCACGCCGAAATCGGAGACGCAGACGATGTTCGGATGATCGAGCCGACCCGATGCGAGTGCTTCGCGCTGGAACCGCGCCGCGGCTTCTTTGTTGCGGCCGAGATCGGCGTGCAGGACTTTGATCGCGACGGCGCGACCGATGCCGGTGTGCTCGCCCTTGTAGACGCGGCCCATCCCGCCTTTGCCGAGCACGCCGTCGACGCGGTAGCGCCCGTCGAGCACGCTCCCGAGTGGAACGACGCCCGAGTCGTCAGGTGAGGGGCCCATCGCGAACCTCGCAATGGTACCGCGCGCGTCGCTGCGCACAACAGGCTCTAATGTGAACGATCGCGGCGCTTTTTCTGACCTGGCGACGGCGGTAACCCCGTGTGTTGTGTGAGCGCGACGCCCGGTTGGATCCGGCCGTGCCTGGTCGCTCCCGCCGTCGTTGGTTGCCACGACGGCACGAGGCATAGCTTGCCGCTGCCGATCAGATCCGTGCGGCCCATCCGGCGCAGCGCCTCGCGCAGCACCGGCCAATTTTTCGGATCGTGATAGCGCAAGAACGCCTTGTGCAAACGCCGGCGCTCGAGCCCTTTGACGACGTGCACGCGATCACGCGCGATCAGCGATCGGAGCGGCGAAAAACCGGTGTGATACATCGCGGTCGCGCTCGCCATCGGCGACGGCAAGAACGCCTGCACTTGATCGGGGCGAAAGCCGTTGCGCTTGAGCCACATCGCGAGGTTCAGCATGTCCTCGTCGGTGGTGCCCGGATGCGCCGCGATGAAGTACGGGATCAGGTACTGCTCTTTGCCGGCTTCTTTCGAGTAGCGATCGAACAGCTCTTTGAAGCGATCGTAGGCGCCGATGCCGGGCTTCATCATGTGCTGCAGCGGACCGTCTTCGGTGTGCTCGGGCGCGATCTTCAAGTAACCGCCGGTGTGGTGCTGCGCGAGCTCTTTGATCCACTCGGGCGATTTCACCGCGAGGTCGTAGCGGACGCCGCTCGCGATGAACACGCGCTTGATGCCCTTGATCGAGCGCGCCTTGCGATAGAGCTGCACGAGCGGACCGTGGTCGGTGCCCATGTTCTCGCAGATGTCGGGGAACACGCACGACGGCTTGCGGCACGCCGCTTCGATCTCGGTGCTCTTGCAGCTGAGCCGATACATGTTCGCCGTCGGGCCGCCGAGGTCGGAGATGTTGCCGGTGAAGCCCGGCGTGTTATCGCGGATCTGCTCGACCTCGCGCAGGATCGACTGCTCGCTGCGGCTCTGGATGATGCGGCCTTCGTGCTCGGTGATCGAACAGAAGCTGCAGCCGCCGAAGCAGCCGCGCAGGATCGTCACCGAGAACTTGATCATCTCGTACGCCGGCAGCTTCGCTTCGGCGTGGCGCGGGTGCGGCGAGCGCGAGAACGGCAGCTCGTAGAGCTCGTCCATCTCGGGCGTCGTCAGCGGGATCGGCGGCGGATTGATCCAGACGTCGGCGTGGCCGTGCTTCTGGACGAGCGCGCGCGCGTTGCCCGGATTCGCTTCGAGGTGAAGGATGCGCGACGCGTGCGCGTACAGCACCGGATCTGCAGAGACCGCCTCGAAGCTCGGCATGCGGATCACTTGGCTCGCGCGATCGACTTTGCGACGGAGCTGGACGATCGGCGCCGGCGCCGGCACAGGTGCACCGGTGCTGCACGCGGCTTCGCGGCGCTCGGGCTCCATCGCGTACGGATCCGGTTTCGGATCGACGCGGCCGGGCTTGTCGAGCGTCTGCGAGTCGAGCTCGGAGAACTCCGTGCGCGTGCCGAGGAACGCGGTGCCGCGCAGATCGCGAATCGTCGTCGGCGATTCACCTGCGGCGAGCCGATGCGCGATCTCGATGACCGCGCGCTCGCCGTTGCCGTAGACGAGCAAGTCGGCGCGCGTGTCGGCCAAGATCGAGCGACGCACTTTGTCGCTCCAGTAATCGTAGTGCGCGATGCGGCGCAGGCTCGCTTCGATGCCGCCGATCACGAGCGGCACGTCGGCGAACGCTTCGCGGCACTTCTGCGCGTAGACGATCACGCTGCGATCCGGGCGCGCGCCGGAGACGCCGTGCGGCGTGTACGCGTCGTCGCTGCGCGGCTTCTTGTCGGAGGTGTAGCGGTTGACCATCGAGTCCATGTTGCCGGCGGTCACGCCCCACATCACGTTCGGTCGGCCGAGCTCGCGAAACGCGTCGACGCGTCTCCAATCCGGCTGATCCAAGATGCCGACGCGAAACCCGTGGCGCTCCAACAAGCGACCGATCAGCGCCATGCCGAACGACGGGTGATCGACGTACGCATCGCCCGTCACCAAGATGACGTCGCAACTATCCCAACCCAACGCGTCCATCTCCGCGCGCGTCGTCGGCAGCACCGGCGCGATGCCGAAGCGCTCGGCCCAGTACGGCCGATGGGAAAACAGCTTCATAGGGACGTAGTCCAGTAGCACAACTTGGCGCGCGTAAGCACGCGAGATTGTTGGACCCGCCAGGGACGGACTAAAGCGAGCGGAACGACTGGCGTTCTAGTTACCGCCGTCGCACGGATCGCCGCTCTTCTTGGGCGTACCGGAGCGCGAGTTGCTCGGTGGCGCGGGTTGGGTCGCGGGCGCGGCGGGCGTGGTTGCCGACGCCGGAGCTGCGCCGGGAGCCGGCTCGGGTCCCATCGCGTCGTTGAGCGACTGCTTCTGTGCATCGGTCATCATCGCCTCGCAGCGATCGCCGTCCGACAGCGCCTTCATCTGGTTCATGCAATCGATCAGCTGCGGCGACCACGCGTCCGCCTGGCAATGCGAGACGAACATGTCGTGGAACTTCTTCTTCATGTCGGCGGGTGCGTCGGGCTTGTCCGCCGACATCATGTCGATCATGTGGCCGACGGCGCTCTCGCACGTCGGCCCGGCGGGCGCGGCCACGTTCGCGCTCGGCGGCGCTTGCGGCGGTGGAGTCGACGGGCCGCACGCAGCGACGAGGCAAGACGCGAGAATCCAACGCTTCATCGCGTGAGCATGACACGGCTACGAGGCAGCATGCACCAGGTCGCGCACGCCGCTGGCGATGAACTCGACGGCGACCGCGGCGAGCAACAACCCCATCACGCGTTCGAACGCGCGCAAGAGCGTCTTCGGGATCCAGCGCTCGGCGTTGGCCGCGCTGCGCATCAGCAGCCACGCGACGACGCACGTGATCGTGATCGCGACGAACACCGCCGGCGTGCGCACCGGATTCCACGCCGCGCGCGACATCAGCACCATCACCGTCGCGATCGCGCCCGGCCCGGCGAGCATCGGAATCGCCATCGGAAAAATCGCGATGTCGTCCTGCGCGCGGCTCTCTTGTTGCTCCTCGTGCGTGGTGCGCGTCGGTGACGGTTGCGCGCGCATCATGTCGATCGACATCAACAGCAGCATGATCCCGCCGGCGCACTTGAACGCGCCGAGCGAGATCCCGAACGCCTGGAACACGAGCCCGCCGGCGACCGCGAAGAAGCACAAGATGATCCACGTCGCGAACGCGGCACGACGCGCGGTCGCACGCCGCTGGTCGGGCGTCAGCGACGCGGTGATCGTGAGAAACACCGGCGCGTTCGCGAGTGGATCGATCACGAAGAACACGGCCGACAGCGCGACGACGGCGAATTTTACGTCTGCGTCGCTCACGGCGTGCGCAGTCTACATCAGCGGTTCACGCGACGCTCGCCACGCATCCGGGATGCTCGCCGCGCCGGCGACGATGCCGCCGACCATGGCGCACAGCGTGTCGACGTCGCCGCCGACGCTCGCGCACGACCGCAGTGCAGCTTCGAAATCGCCGAGGTGCGTCGCGGCGCACCAGATCGCGAACGGCACGGTGTCGGACGCGAGCACGTGGCTGCCGTTGCCGAGCTCGGCCGCGACGGAGACCGGCTCGGCGCGCAGCATCGCGATCGCGCGGCGCACGCCATCGCAGGTCGGGCCGGCCGGCGTGCGCGCGACGACCGCATCGAGTAGCGCGCGTGGATCGCGCTCGCCGGCGAACACGCGCGCGGCGGCAGCTGCGATCGCGACGGCACCGGCGGCGCCGTCGGGATGTGCGTGCGTCGGCGCGGCCGAATTCGCGGCTTGTCGCACGACGGCATCGAGATCGTCGCAGTAGTACGCGCCGATCGGCGCCGCGCGCATGCCGCCGCCGTTGCCGCGCGAGCCTTCGCCGCCGAACAGCTGCTTCGCGGCGCGATGATACGGAACACCTGCCGCCAACTCTTCGAGCACTTGGTGCGCGCCCGAGCCGTAGCCGCGCATTGGCTCGGCGGACCACCGGCGCGCGAAGCGCTTGCCTAGAGCCGCCGAATCGATCCCCTGCCCGGCGGCGAGCTCGTCGACGATCGACAGCGCCATCGCGGTGTCGTCGGTCCATTTCCACGGCCCTTTGAGTGGCTCGCGATCGCGCAACGCACTCGTGCGCGCGGGCGAGCTCATCAACCGCTCGCCGAACGCATCGCCGACCGACAACCCGTCCAGCGACAGCTGCGCGCGCTCGATCGCATTCATAGTGTCATGATGACACTACTTCAGGAACGGCGCAAGGAACGCATCGGACTCGACGAGCAGCTGCGGAATCGTCTTGCCGAGCTCGTGACCGTCGGAGACCTCGACGAGCTTTGCTCGCGGATGCGCTTTGACGAACGCGCGCGACGTCGCGATCGGCACGGTCTCGTCGCCGGTGCCGTGCAGCACGAGTGTCGGCTGCTTGATATCCGGCAGGCCGACGTCGATCTTCTCGGCATCTTCGATGAAGCCGTAGTCGATCTTGGCGCTGTTGCCCGTCGAGTAATCGTAGACCTCGCGCCAACCGGTGCGCTGCCACTCGTCCCACTCGCCGGCGGCTTGTAATTGCGTGCGCCAGCGCGCGACGATCTCGAACGCGGGCGCGAGCAACACGGCCGCTTGCACGCGCTCGTCGGCTTCGGCGACGTGCGCCGCGGTGAGTCCGCCGAGGCTCGAGCCGATCACGATCGCCGGCCCTTTGATCGCCTTGCGCACGTGATCGATCATCGCCGACAGCCGCAAGTGCTCGAACGACGGCACGCGCAGAT
>DASXEF010000087.1:0-4596 GCA_036490255.1 Kofleriaceae bacterium | reverse complement strand
CAGAACGGACTCGGGCACGAGCTCACGCGCCACGACGCATCGACAGTCGATCGCGATGTCGTCCGTGCGGCGGTGAATCGAGTACGAGTACGAGTACGAGTACGAGTTAAGGCGTCACCACGACCGACCACTGCGTATCGCGCGCGGCGAGCGGGCCAGTGCCGTCGCGATCGCTGCGCTCGAGTCGGATCAGCTCGCCCTTCGTGAGCTGGACGCGCGCGGCTCCCGGCGTGCGCGCCTGGCCGTCCTCGAGCTTCCACACCAGCGGCAGCGCCGGCGTGCCGAGATCGGGACGCACGATCACCGTGTACGTGCCGGGCTCGCCCATCCAGCGCAACATGTCGATGTCGCCGCGGGTGTCGAGATAACCGCGCAGCTCGCGCGTCGGCTCGAGTGGATTCGCGTCGGCGTCGGTGTTGTTGGGCTCGACCTCGCCGTTCGGATCGTCCTCGCTGACCGTCAGCGTGTACGGATCGCTGACGTTCTCGACCGGCGACTTGCCGTTCGTCACCTCGTCGATCGTGACGACGAGCGGGCCGTCGATCGCGCGGCGGTGCAGCGCTTCGCCGCCGCCGACTTGCGCTTCGTCGGCAGTCGCGCCGTGCAGCCCATCGCCGTCGTTGACGCCGAGCGCGAGATCCAGGTTCGCGATCCCGGTGACGCGCACGCTGACGACGCGCCGCGTGCCGGCAGCCCACGGCACGACGAACACGTCGCGATCACCTTGGGTCGGCGAGCGTCGCTTGCCGACGTAGCCGGTGACCTGCGTGCCGGCCGCGATCTTGTTCGCCTGCGTGACGTCGTCGTTGGGCTCGTGCTCTTCGGTGAGCGCCGGCGACGGCCGCGTCACGTACCACGCGCCACCCGCGCCCGCGCCGAGCACGAGCACGAGCACGAACCCGAGCGTGACGAAGCGCGCGCGCTTGAGCCCGCGCTCGTAGGCATCGATGTCGGAGCGGCGCAGCCGGACGTCGCTCTCGTGATCGTCGATCGCCGCGACCGCGAGCGGCCTGCGCTGGATCCGCGACGAGCTGCGCGAGCCCGGCCCGGTCGCGTACTCGACGGTCTCGGCGTAGACCTCTTCGATCGCTTCGGCGAGCTCGTTCGCGGTGCGCCAGCGCTTCGCCGGATCTTTGGCGAGCGCCTTCTTGCAGATCGCATCGACGCGCGGATCGATGCCTTGTTTTGGCGCGCGCATCGACGGCGCGTCGGGCTCGGCGGTCAAGTGCTTCGTCAGCACGCCGACCGCAGTCGTGCCGGTGAACACGTGCTCGCCGGTCAGGACCTCGAACATCAACGCGCCGGCCGAGTACAAGTCGCTGCGCGCGTCGACCTCGTCGCCACGGATCTGCTCGGGCGCCATGAAGTACGGCGTGCCGACGATCTGCTGCTTGTCGGTCTCCGGCGCGGGCGCTTGCGGCTGCTCGAGCTTCGCGAGGCCGAAGTCGAGGACTTTGGCGTAGTCGCGACCGTGCGTGCGCGTGATCAGCACGTTCTCGGGCTTGAGATCGCGATGGACGATGCCGAGCTCGTGCGCTTCCTGCAGCGCGCCGCAGATCTGCGCGAGCAGCGGCGCCGCACGTGACCACGGCAGCGGCCCGTCGCGCGAGATGATGCTCGCGAGATCGAGCCCGCGCACGTACTCCATGATCAAGTACAGCGCGCCGTTCGCCGTGCCGAAGTCGAAGACCTGCACGGTGTGCGGATGGTGCAGCTTCGAAACCGCCGCGGCCTCGCGCTCGAATCGCGCGATCACATCGGGATCGCTCGCGAGGTCGCGATGCAACACTTTCATCGCGGCGACCTTGCCCATGCGCAGGTGCTCGACGCGATACACGACGCCCATCCCGCCGCGGCCGATCACTTCGAGCACGCGATAGCGACCGTCGACGATCTTGCCGAGCCACGCCGCGTTCGAGTCGTTGAGCCGGCGATCGGCGCTCGGTGCGGGCTTCGGCTCGTCGGTCGGGTCGGCTTTCGCCGCCGCCGCTTCGAGCGCACTCGCGCGCTGCATGTCCGCCCCGCACTCGCGGCAGAAATGCGAGAGCTCGGAGAACGCGGTCCGACACCGCGGACACACGAACTTTTGCGCGGGAGTCGTGCTCACCGTGTTCCATCGTACCGCGACCGCTAGCGGTCGACGAGCGGCGTCCAGCTCCAGCTCGTGCCGTGAATCGCGAGGATCCCTGCCGCCGGCGCGCGGGTTTCGGGCAACCGCGCCGTCGCGTCGGATGTCCCAGGTGAGACCCGCAGTCGCGCGCCATCGCGGCCGCCGTGGCTTTCGGCCGACGGCTCTGGCCGCACCGGGCCGTGCACGACGAGGTCGATCGCCGGCTCCGGCACCAGCGCGAGCTCGCCGCGTTGGTCGTCGTCACGTGGCGCCTCGGCCACGAGGGCAATGCGCAGCCCGGCTTTGGCCGACAGCCCGCTGTAGATCCGTGTCGCGTCCGCCGGCGTCCACGCGCAGCCGTCGCTGCGATCGATCGGCGATGCCGCACCTGGCAGCGTCGCGAGCGTGGCGGTTCCGGCGACGAGCCAACGCGCCAGACGGCCGTCGATGACGATCGCGCCGTGCGAGCGCAGCGCCGCGATCGCCGCCGTCTCCGCTCGTTGCGATTCGAGGTCGCCGGGCAGGGCGATCACCGGCCACGCCGGCTTGTCGGCGCGCGGTGCGGCGAGCACGCCGAGCGTCGCCTCGAGCTCGCGCTCGTCGCTGCCCATCCCGCCCAGCGCGATCACCGCATCGGCATGCGCGGCTTCCATCTTCGCGCGCAGGCGGCCGAGCGCCGCGAGCGTTTTCGGGGCTGCACCGCCGGCGTCGGCGATCACACCGACGACGAAATCATCGCCGGCGCGCGTGAGCCCGTGCTCGCCCGCTTGCCAACCCGGGATCGCGGGCGCATCCAAGCTCGGCAGATCCGCGGCCGCGCACCGCCACGGCTCGCGCGCAGAATCCGCTGCGGCGATCGCCGCGACGAGTGCCGGGCCGACGTGCTCGGTCGCGACCGCCGCTGGCTTGCCGCCGCCGCACGCCGCGAGCGCGAACAGCCACGCTCGGCTCACTTGACCGAGCCGCCGGCCGCCCGCCACACCTCGAGCACCTTCGGCGATTCGCTGTACGCAGACAGCGTCGTTCCCGACGATCGCGCGAGCACGTCGTGAAACAGCTCGGTCGCGCCGTCTTTGTCATCGAACGCGACGTCGGCCTTGCCGAGCAGCACGCCGACGTCGACCGCCGTCGCATTGTCGAGATAGTCGAACTGCTTCTTGCTCGGCCCGAGCAGCGCGCGCACGCGCTTGAAGTCGCCTTCGAGCCATGCGGTTTGCGCGAGTGGCAGTGCGGCCGCGGCGTCGGCGATCGCGCGCTTTTGTGTCTCGTGACGCTGCGCCGAGTCGGCGTCGAGCGTCGGCGTGTGCTCCGGTCGCGTGCGGACGTGCAGCACCGGCACGACCACGGTCTCGCCCTTGTCGACACCGGCCTTGTCGAGCCCGTTATACGCACGGATCGCGTCGGCCTGCTTCGCATCGCCGAACAGCTCTGTCGAGATCTGGCCGAACGACTCCGCAGCTGGCGCCGTATACGAGAAGTGAAACGGAATCGTGATCACCGTGCCAGTCGCGAGCGGATCGTCGGGCTGCATGTGATTGACCTCGGCGAGAAATGGCGCCCGCTTCGCGTCGCCGAGATACTCTGTTGCGAGCTTGTCGAATCGATCGTCTTTGGCAGTCGCGACTTCGCGCGTGACTGGCACTTTGATCCGCTCGCCAGGATAGACCTTGTACGGCGGCTTGAGCTTGTTCTCCTCGACGATGAACGTCGCGGTGTGCGCGTGATCGCCGTAAAACTCGGCCGCGATCAGCTCGACGGTGTCGCCCTGCTTGACGCGATACGACACGTCGCTCGCCGCCTCTTGCGCCAGCGCCGTTCCAGACAACACGCAGATGATCGCGAGTGACTTCACGGCTCCGATTTCCCGGGTTTCAGCACGCCTGACTTCTTGAAGTCGACCGAGACATCGCTATCGCCAGTCACATCGATCGCTCGCGTGATCGGTTGATACCAATCGTGCTCGAACCGGATCTGATGCTTGCCCTGCGCGAGGTCGAGCGGGTTGCCGAGCGGCGTCACGCCGGCGAGCATGTTGTCGACGTAGATCCGCGCCCACGGTCGCGCGTCGACGCGAACGTGCCCGCGCGCGTCGGCCGTCGCCGTCGCCGGTGTTTTCGGCGTCGCACCGAGCGGCGCGACGTGAATCAACCCGAGGAACAACAGCAGCACGCCGAACATCACGCCGTGCGCGACGATCCCGGCACGCACCATGTTGCGCGCTTGCAGGTTCGGCTGCTGCAACGCGCCCGCACCTGCGCCGAGCGCCGTCGGATTCAGATACTCCTCGGCTTCGAGCTCGGTGATCACGCCTTGGCCCTTGAGGAACAACACGAGCCGCGCGTGGTGGTTCATCTCGACGTGCTTCGCCAAGAAGCGCTCGAGCGCCATCACCATGTGCTGCGCCGATCGCCAGCGATCGCGCGGCTGTTTCTCGAGGCAGCGGTCGATGATGTTGGTGAGCTCGCGCGGGATCTCGGGATTCACCG
>DASXEF010000053.1:0-8052 GCA_036490255.1 Kofleriaceae bacterium | reverse complement strand
GATCCACTTCTACTTGCAGCGCCGCGCGGAGCATCGCTTCTTCGTCGATGCGCGGGTCAACCTGGCGCCTGAAGATCTCGAGAACCTCGTGCGCTTCATCGAGAAGGCTGCGGGTTGGTGGGTCGTCACGCTCGGCGCGTTGCTGATCGTGGTGAGCCTGATGCTCAAGATGTTCGGCTGGATGTGGGCGCTCGCAGCGACGCCGACGGTCGTCGCGCTGTTCGTCACGCTCGTCGCCTATCGGCTACGCACGGCGTCCGACGTCATCACGAGCCAGCTAGCGCCAGCTGACGCAAAAACGGCAGCACCTGACGCGCCGTGACGTCCTCGGAGACGGCCTCGAGGCAATCGCGCATGCCGCCCGAGACTTCGCGATCGCTCGCGCCGGTCATCGCCTTTGCCGAGCCGGTTGCCGACGCTGCTTTGTTCGCTTCCCATTTCTCGCCGCCGTCCTTGCCGGCCCACGGCGCGATGCGAATCGCGACGGTGCACGCGATCTCCATCTGGTGACCGACGCGCGAGACATCGATCTTCTTCACGGTCGCGGCGACGATGAACGCGCGCGTGCTCGCCTGCGCGAGATCGGCTTGCGTCGGCAACCCGCCGGTCCACGACGTCGCGTAGCCGGTCTTCTCGATGCTCTGCTTGACGACGCGCGTGACCCGATCGGATGCATCGATCGGTGCCTTGCGCGATTGATCGATCGTCGCGTCGATGTTGACGAACACCGGCGGCGCTTCGCCGTGCAAGTTCACCGGCTTCGTCCGCGTCTTGACGCTCGCGAGCGCGCGCAGCGTCGTCGCCGCGGTACCGCGCACGCGCTCGTCGGCGTCGTTCGACGCGGCGCCCTCGAGCGCGCCGAGCCCGAGCTGCTTGGCATCTTCGGGTGTGTGGACGTCGATCATCTTTTCGAGCGCGAGCGCGGCGACGCGACGCACCGTCGGATCTTCGTCGTGCGACAGCGCGTCCGAGACCGCGAGCACCGCGCGTGCGTCTTTGCTCTTCGACAGCGCGAGCGCGGCGGCGAGCCGGACCTTGTAGCTGCTCTCGGTCGCCAGCTGCTTGATGTTGCGATCGACGGCATCCGCGATCGCTGTGCTGGCGCACAGGATCACCAGCAGCCCCGCGATCACGCGCGCCATCGCGTTCGAGATTATCACGCACGTGCTTTTGCCCGTGAGCACGCACACGTATCCCACACAGGAGTAAAATGCTTTCAAGGTGAGCGTCATCGACAGTCTGCGCGTCATGGGTGCGATGGCGCGAATCACCGCACCTTCGCTCGTCGAAGCGGTACGCGGAACGCTCACCCGCGACAGCATCGACGAGCGCGCGCGGTGGTTCGGCCGTCGTGTCGTCGAATTGCTCGACGTCGATCTGCACGCGACGGGCGGCGAGCGCGTGCCGCTCGACCGCGCGTACGTGTACATGTCGAACCACCAGAGTCACCTCGACATCCCGATGCTGTACGCGACGCTGCCGTCGCGCACGATCCGGATGCTCGCGAAGAAGGAGCTGTTCGAGATCCCGCTGTGGGGGCGTGGCATCCGCGCCGCCGAGTTCATCGAGGTCGATCGCGGCAACCACGCGCGCGCGGTCGAATCGATCCAGAAAGCGCGCGAGCTGCTGGATGACGGCGTCAGCATCTGGATCGCGCCGGAAGGCACGCGCTCGCACGACGGCCGGATCGGCGCGCTCAAGAAAGGTGGCTTCCACTTGGCGCTCGACTCGCACACGCCAATCGTGCCGGTCGCGATCCGCGGCACGATCGATATTTTCAAGCGCGGCACCAAGACGATGCACCGCGGAAAGCGCGTCGAGGTCACGATCGGCGCGCCGATCGCCGTCGACGGCCGCGATGTCACGAGCCTCGCGAACGAGGTCGAACAGTTCCTCAAGACGCACGTCGAGCAATAACTGCGAGCTTTTCCGGCACGTTCGCAGCGCGTCACGGCAGCAAGATCTGCGGTAGAGTTACATCGTGACCTGGGTCGTGCCGTTGGCACTCGGGGGCTTCGCTGTCCTGTTGATGGCGACGTTCACGATGCTCTCCGCTCGTCGGCGCCACCAAGCGCACATCGCGCCTGCGGCGGTCGTCGGCCCGCGCGTGCTGGTCCACGACATCAACGACGATCGCTGCACCGGTTGCGACGCGTGCGTGGCGGTTTGCCCGACGAACGTGCTCGATCTGGTGGCGAACAAGAGCCGCGTGCTCCGCTTCGAGGACTGCATCCAGTGCGAGGCGTGCATGTTCGCGTGCCCCACCGAGGCGCTCGTGATGTTCCCCGAAGGCGGTTTGCCGCCGCCGCTGCAGGTTCCCGAGATCGATCAGAACTTTCAGACCGCGGTGCCGGGCCAGTACTTGATCGGCGAGGTCGCCGGCAAGCCGCTCGTCAAGAGCGCGGCGAACCTGGGCCGCGTCGCCGTCGAGCACATGGTGAGCTCGGGGCTGCGCCCGGGCATGCTCGGTCGCAGCCCGAACACGTTCGACGTCGCGATCGTCGGCTCGGGCCCGGGCGGGCTTTCGGCGGCGCTGACGTGCATCCAGCGCGGCCTGTCGTACGTCGTGCTCGAGAAAGAGCAGCTGATCGCGTCGACGATCGCGCGCTATCCCAAGGGCAAGCTCGTGATGGCCGAGCCGTACGACACGCTCAACTTGTCGTACTTGCCGGTGTTCGACTCGTCGAAGGAGCAGCTGATTCCGATCTGGGAAGAGCTGATCGAGCGCGTCGGGCTCAAGATCAATCGCGGCGAATCGGTCGAGGTCGTGCAGAAGCAAGCCGACGGCGCTTTCGAGATTCGCTCGACGGTCGAGAGCTATCGCGCGCAACGCGTCGTGCTGTCGATCGGTACGCGTGGCAAGCCGCGCACGCTGCAGGTGCCCGGCGAGAACCTGCCGAAGATCTTCAGCCTGCTCGACGATCCCGACGATTGGCGCGGCAAGAACGTGCTCGTCGTCGGCGGTGGCGACTCGGCATGCGAAGCCGCGCTCGCACTGTCGGATGCCGGCGCGCGCGTGATGATCTCGTACCGCGGCAAAGGCTTCAATCGCGCCGCGCCGAAGAACAAGAGCGCGATCGAAGCGTACGCCTCGGAGGGTCGCGTCAAGGCGAAGCTCGGCTCGCAGGTGCTCGAGTTCGACCACGAGTCGGTCGTCGTCGCGCTCGCCGACGGCTCGCAGAAGCGCTACCCGAACGACGGTGCGTTCGTGCTGATCGGCGCGGATCCACCGGTGCAGTGGCTCGAGAAGATGGGCATCCAGTTCGTCCAGCGCCCGCACCAGCATCAGATGGGCAAGACCGACGACATCCTGCGCCGGCTCGTCGCGTCGCGCACCGTCGAGTGCCCGGAAGACGCCGCGCGCGCCGCCGCGCAGATCCTTGGCGGCAGCACCGGCCACGAGCCGCGCCGCCGCGCGCCGGTCGTGCCGCGTGCGCCGATCATGCCCGCGTTCGATCCGGAGCCGGTGAGCGGGCCGCGCAAGTGGCTGCGCTCGGCGACGAGCATCTTCTCGATCAGCCGCGATCGCTCGGGCATCCACCAGATCAACAACAAACGGCCGGCCACGCCGCCGCCGATCACGGGCAAGCGCCGGCTCGATTCGCCGATGCCGCTGTCGGAGTTTGCGGGCAGCGGTAACAAGCACACGCGCGCGAACAGCCAGTTCACCGGCCACGGTCGCCGCGACTCGCTGAGCCCCGGCGAGCGCACGCGCATCCTCCGCATGTTGCGCGACGAAGGCGGCCGCTTGGCCGACGAAGACTCGCAGGTGTTCGTCGGCGTGCCGCCGTCGAAGCAATACGACTTCGACTTCGACGACGACGGCGTGGCGCCGCCGCCGCCGGTGATGCGCCCGGACGTGCCTGCGAAGCCGGCGGTCGTCGTCGGTCTCGCGCAGGCGCGCGGCAAGAAGAAGCCGGGCGCGCAGCCGTCGGCGCCGGCGAACGTGCCGAGCTCGACGCGCGGGCCGAAGCGCACCGCGCCGCCGCCGCTGCCGCCGCAGGCACAGCCGTCGCGCGCACGCGCGCCGCTGCCGAAGCCGTTCGACGAGCCGACGCGCAACGTCGCCGAGTCGGAGTTGCTCGCGCAGGCGCGCGGCATGAAGCCGAGCTCGAATCCACACGCGTCGTTCGACGATCTGCCGACGCGGCTCGGCGAGAACCGCTTGTTCGACGACGGCGCGATCGACGACGGGCTCAACACGCTCGTCGGCGATTCGCCGAAGTTCCTCAACACCGCGACGGTTCCGGACACGCGCTTGGACGAGGCCGCCGACAGCGAAGCGACGCGGCTCGCCCACATCGACTCGATCAGCCCGGGCGCGCGCTCGCAAAACCCGAATCGCAACGACGAGCGCACACGTGCGGTCGATATTCGTGGCGAGCGCGGCGATTCGAGCATGTCCGACGTCGACTGGGACATCGACTAGCGTGACCGCGTCGGGCGACGCCGACACGATGCCCGCGAGTGCGGAGCGTAGCGACGTCGTAGATAGCGCCGAGCCCGACCGCGAGCGGCGCGCCACGATTCCCGATCTCGCGCCGCCGGGTGCCGAGCGGTATCGACTCGGCGCCGAGCTCGGCCGCGGCGGCATGGGCCGCGTCGTCGAGGCGTTCGATGTCCAGCTCGGCCGCACGGTTGCGGTCAAGGAAGTGCTGCCGCGCGGCGGCTCGAACGTCGAGCGCCGATTCGAGCGCGAAGTGCAGATCACCGCGCGGCTCGAGCATCCGTCGATCGTGCCGCTCTACGACTCGGGCCGCAGCAGCGACGGCCGGCCGTTCTACGTCATGCGGCGCGTGACCGGCCGGCCGCTCGATCAGCTGTTCGAACGCCGCACCACGCTGCCCGAGCGGCTCGTGCTGTTGCCGAACCTGCTCGCCGCGATCGACGCGATCGGCCACGCGCATCACCGCGGCATCATCCATCGCGATCTCAAGCCGGCGAACATCCTCGTCGGCGAGAACGGCGAGACGATCGTGATCGATTGGGGCCTCGCGAAAGTCATCGGCGACGACGACGACTCGCTCGAGCCCGACGCGCCGACGCCCGCCGACAGCTTGCAGACCCAAGCCGGCGCCGTGTTCGGAACGCCCGGCTTCATGCCGCCCGAGCAGGCACGCGGCGAAGGCTCGACCGCGCACGGCGACGTGTTCGCGCTCGGCGCGACGCTGTATCAGCTGCTCGCCGGCCGGCCGCCGATCGCGGGCGCCACCGCGACCGACGTGATCGCATCGACGATCCAGCGCCGGATCACGCCGATCGCGATCGCGGCACCAAACGCGCCCGTCGAGCTGCACGCGATCGTCGAGAAAGCGCTCGCGCTCGAACCGCGCGATCGCTACGCGAACGCCGAGCTGCTCGCCGATGACGTTCGCGCGTTCTTGACCGGCCAGCTCGTCGCCGCACATCGCTACACCCGGCGCGAGCGCGTCGCGCGTTACGCGAAACGCCATCGCGCGCCGCTGTCGGTCGCCGCGCTCGCAATCGCGGCGCTCGCGGTGCTCGCGTGGATCGGCGTGCATCGCATCGTCGTCGAGCGCGACCTCGCGCGCGCGGCCGAGCGCGATGCCGTGGCTCAGCGCAAAGTCGCGCTCGAAGCCGAGACCGAGATGCGCGAGCACAACGACGAGCTGATGCTCACGCAAGCGCGCGCCCAGCTCGACACCAATCCGACCGCGACGATCGCGTTGATGCGCGACTTTCACGCCGACTCGCCGAAGCTTGCCGAGGCGCGCTCGCTCGCCGTCGCTGCGGTCGCGCGCGGCGTCCCGTTCGCGATGCGGGCGGGCGGTGCGCCGCGCGTGCTCGAGCTCGATCGCGACGCGAGGCGGCTCGCCGAAGTGACGACCGAAGGCGTGCTGCACGTGTGGGATCTCGAAACGCGGCGCGAGCTCTACACGCACGCGTTCGCCGGCAACGCGCATTGGCTCGGCGACGGCCGCTTGCTGCTCGCCGACGATCATCCTGCACCACCGACCACGCTCGACGTGCGCACGGGCCGCATGCAGCCGCTCGCGATCGGCACCGTGCGCGACGTCAAGCTCGACGAGCTCGGTGCGCGGCTCGTGTTCATAGATGATACGGGGACCGCGAAGGTCGCCGAGGTCGCGACCGGCAAGGTCACGTCGTACTGGCCGAATCATCGCGTCGAGTTCCCCGCGATCTCGCCCGACGGCGCGACGCTCGCGCTCACCGACGCGACGCAGACCGTGATCGTCGACGTCGCCACCGGCAACGTGCTGCTGACGCGGCCCGGCTCGCTCGTGCTCATGGCCGAGACCGACGGCCGCTTCGCCGGCTACACGCAGAGCTCCGGCGCGATCGAGCTCGCGCGCGGCGTGCACGGCGAGTGGACCGCGCGCTCGATCGTCGTGCCGGGCGTCAACCACATGGTCGGCTTGACGTATCGCGGTCGCCTGCTCGACGCGGCGACGGGCGATAGCGTCGTCACGTTCAGCGACGGCCAGTACACCGGCCGCCGCAACATCGTCGGCTCGCTGTTCGCGGCGGAGCTCGCGCACGGCACCGAGGTCACGCAGACGTCGCCGGGCTCGATCGCGTTCTTCACCGACGTCGTCACCGGCACGCTGATCTTGCCGGTGCCGCTGGCGGATGCACGGCTTGCGAGCCGGCGCGATCACACGCGGCTCGCGATCGCCGGCGCGGGGATCGTGCTGGTCTACGACCTCGCCGACGTGCTGCCGCGCTTCGTGACGAAAGACGGCGTGTTCGACGGCGCCTTCATCGACAACGAATCGATGCTGATGTGGCCTGGTCGCGACGCGAACGGCTTCTACTGGTACGACGTCAAGACCGGCGCGCACAGCTCGATCGATCCGGCGCTGCCGATGACGGCGCGGCTGCTCGATCGCGATCCGGTCGACGGCCGCGCGCTGCTCTACGCGCAAACCGATTCGAAGACGGCCATGCTCGCGGTCGCGCACGTCGGCAAGCCCAATGTCGACTATCTCGTCCACGGCGATCCGTCGGTGTTCGGGATCCTCGTGCCGAACGGCGTGTTACTCGGCGAGTCGACCGGCTCGCGCGTGTTGCTGAGCGATCACGGTGGGCCGCCCCGCGAGCTCGCGAAGGTCGAAGGCGGGCTCATGTTCGTCCACGCGCTCGGCCGCGATCGGTTCGTCGCGCTCGGCAAGAGCGGCGAGCTGGTACGCGGCGCGCTCGCCGGTGGCCCGATCGACCACGTGCGGATCGCGTCGAACGACGACACGATCCTCTCCACCGATCGCGCCGGCGACGCGGTGATCGCGACCGGCACGGGGCTCGAGCTGTGGCCCGCCACGGGCACGCTCCGGCCGCTCGCGGTGCTGCCGCGGCCGATCATTCACCTCGAGGCGTCGGCGGTCGGCCTGCTCGCGGTCTGCGAGGACAAGTCCGTGTTCGCCATCGAGCTGAACGGCAAGGTCCACCAGCTGGTCTCGGCGTCGAGCTACTTCCCGGCGATCGGCGGCGGTGGCTCGTGGGTCGCCGTGCCAGGCGTCCAGAACAAGCTCGAGATCGTCGAGCTACCGTCGCTGGCGCGGTGGTCGCTGCCGGGGCTGCTGCCGCTGTCGGGGGCGATCGAAGTGGCCCCTACCGGCCGCCGGCTGGCCGCGACCTCCTTCGACGGCTATGCCGTGTTCGACCTGCCGGACCCGGGGAGCGATCTCGCCGCCTGGATCGACGAGCACACGAACGCGTTCGACACGGGCGACGGCGCGCTGTCATGGCGTTAAGCTGGGCGGCACCGCGGGGGGTTCATGTTAGCTACTCAGATTCGGCAGAAGGACAGCGTGTTCTATTTCTGCGCGTACCCAGCCGAGGATCTCCTCGACAAGGTGCAATTCATCCATCGGTTCTATGCCGAGGGCGCGCAGCTTCCCGGCGAGACGCCGGCCGCCGACGACGAAGTCGGTCAATTCATCGCAAAGATCGAGTCGACCGACGCCGCGTTTCAGCGCGAGCTCGGCAAGGCGAAGGTCACCGCGATCAAAAACTTCTACGAAACGGCGGTGAGCCAGCCGCCGATTCCAGGCACGGTGCTGCTGTTCACCG
>DASXEF010000006.1:0-15635 GCA_036490255.1 Kofleriaceae bacterium | reverse complement strand
ACGCTGTGGTTGTCGACCTTGACGTAGCCCCCGGCGCCTTCGGACTGCAGATCACCGGTCGCACTGTAGAAGTGACCGGCGGTCTCGAACATCAAGTGGCCTTCGTCGATCGGGCCGATCTTGTAGTTCTCGTCCATCGCGCCTTGTTCGGCCATCTGGAAGATCTGATCCGCGTTGCCGTTGTAGATCGCCGATTTCGCGGTGCGAATATCGACATCGGACGGCGCGCACGCGGCAATTGCTGCTGCCACCACGAATGCTGCACGCATATGAGCGAGAGTACCATGCGTGCATGGCCGAGCTCACAGGCATGCGCGCGCTCGTCACCGGCGGATCGAGCGGCATCGGCGCCGCGATCGCGCGCGAGCTCGCTGCGCGCGGTGCGACACTCGTGCTGACCGCGCGCCGCACCACACAGCTTCGCGACGTCGCCGCGACGTGCGGCGATGCCGAGACGATCGTCGGCGATCTCGGCAAGCCCGGTGGCGTCGATGCCGTGTGGTCGGCGGCGATCGCACGCGGCCCACTCGACATCGTCGTCAACAACGCCGGGTTCGGCGCGTTCCGCGCGTTCGGCGCGACCGAGGCATCGCGCGATGCCGAGATGATCGAGCTCAACATCACATCGCTCGTCGCGCTGTCGAAGTACTTCATCGCGCAGCAGCGTCCCGGCTACTTGCTCAACATCGCGTCGATCGGCGCGTATCAATCGGTTCCGAACATGGCGCTCTACGCGGCGTCGAAAGCGTTCGTGCGCAACTTCACCGAAGGCGTGCACGATGAATTGCGCGGCACGGCGATGTCGGCGACGTGCGTGTGCCCGGGCGGCACGAAGACCGCGTTTCACGAGCAAGCCGGCGCGGGCGACTACAGCTGGCTCGCGAACGCGTCGATGATGAGCGCCGAGTCCGTCGCCGCGATCAGCGTGCGCGCGATGCTCGCTCGCAAGCGCACGGTGATCCCGGGCTTCGTCAACAAGCTGTCGTGCTGGAGCGTGCGGCTGGTGCCGCGCCGGTTCGCGTCGTGGATGAGCCAGCGCGTGCTCGGCAAGCCAAAGCTCGCATTGCCGCCGAGGAGCGTTGCGTGAGCGGTCTTGTTCGTACGCGCAGCGAAATCGCCGATCCGAATCACACGCTCGCGACGTCTCTGCGACGCCGCGATCCGCGCTCCGGACTGTGTCCGACCACATGACGTTCCGAGACGAACTCCAATGAGCACCGAACCTCTCAACCACCGCCAGTTCCCGGCCGATCGCCGCGGCGTCTACGAAGTCTGGTACATGACGTGGAACCACGCGCCGAGCGGGCAAGGGTTCTGGCTCCGCTACATTTCGGAGACGCCGCTCGTCGGCGAGCCGCGCGGCGAGCTCTGGTTCGCGCGCTTCGATCCGAAAGCTCCGTCGCGCACGTTCGGCGTCCATCGCGCGTTCGCGCCGCCGACCGCGACGACGGAGCCGTTTTCCCTGACGATCGACACCGCGACGCTCGCCCACGATCACGCGACCGGCTCGCTCGACGGCGACGGTCATGCGATCACGTGGGACCTGCGCTGGCAGCCTGCGGAACGCGAGCTCCGGCAATTGCCCGATCCGATGTACGGCGCCGCGCGCGAGCGTGCCGAGACGCTCGTGCTGTCGCCGAATCCGCGCGTCGCGATGTCGGGCCGCATCGTCGTCGACGGTGAAACGATCGACTTCGATCGCGCCGTGCTGGGCCAGACGCACTTGTGGGGCACCAAGCACGCGTACTCGTGGACGTGGGGCCGATGCGCCGAGCTGGCGGGCGCGCCCGGCGCCGTGCTCGAGTTGCTCGGCGTCAAGCTCAAGCGCGGCGGCATTCCGCTGCCGACGCTGTTCTTGCTCGCGCTCGATCTCGACGGCGAGAGCTATCGCATGAACCAGTTCCGCCACGTGATCCGCAACCGCGCGAGCTGGGGCGGGTCGCGCGTCGAGTTCGAGGCGATCGGCGGCGGCGTCAAGATCGCCGGCGAGCTCGCGTGCACGCCGACGCGCATGGTCTCGGCGCCGTATCTCGATCCCGACGGCACGCGCGTGTTCTGCGCGAACACCGAGATCGGCGATGCGCGCATCGCGATCAGCAAGCGCGTCGGCTTGTTCTGGCGCGAAATTCGCGCACTCGAAGGTCGCGGCACCGCGCACTTCGAGATCGGTGGACGCACGCGCGATCCGGCGGTCGAGCGCGAGCACGTCGGCGTCGACCTGAGGTAGTGTCGCCTCGCATGAAACGCACGCCGCTCTACGAGGCGCACAAGGCGCTCGGCGCGAAGCTGATCGATTTCGGCGGCTGGGAAATGCCGGTCTCGTATCCCGCCGGCACGATCAAAGAGCACAAGGCCGTGCGCGAGGCCGTCGGCTTGTTCGACGTCTCGCACATGGGCGAGGCGTACTTGCGCGGGCCGGCCGCGAAAGCGACGGTCGCCAAGCTCACCACGAACGCCGTCGAGAGCGCGCCACCCGGCAAAGCGGTGTACACGCTGCTGTGCACGCCGAGCGGCGGCGTCGTCGACGATTGCATCTTCTACAAGCGCGCCGACGACGAGTTCTTCGTGATCGTCAACTCGTCGAATCAGGCGAAGGACCTCGAGTGGTTCCGCGATCACGCGTCGACCGGCTGCAACGTCGAGGACGTCTCCGATCAGACCGCGCTGATCGCCGTGCAAGGCCCCAAAGCAGTCGGCATGGTCGACGCGCTCGCCGGCGGCACGCTGTCGAGCATGCCGAGCTTCACGTTCCGCGATGCCGAGGTTGCCGGCATCGGCGCGATCGTCGCGCGCACCGGCTACACCGGCGAAGACGGCTTCGAGCTCGCATGCGCGAGCGGCGACGCGATGACGCTGTGGGCCGCGCTGCTCGACGCCGCGACGCCGCTCGGCGGCATGGCGATCGGGCTCGGCGCGCGTGACTCGCTCCGGCTCGAGAGCAAGCTGCCGCTCTACGGCAACGATCTCGACGACGATCACACGCCGCTCGAAGCCGGCCTCGGCTGGGCCGTCAAGCTCGACAAGGGCGACTTCTTCGGCCGCGATGCGATGCTGAAGCAGAAGGCGGACGGCCTACCGCGCCAGCTCGTCGGCTTCACGATCGCGGCCGACCAGCGCATGATCGCGCGCGCGGGCTACAGCGTCGTCGAGGACAAGGCGCCGATCGGCGTCGTGACCAGCGGCGGCCCCGGCATCGTCGTCGGCGGCGCGATCGGGCTCGCGTATGTTCCACCGCGGCTCGCCCAACCAGGCACGACGCTCTCGATCGATTGCCGCGGCAAGCTCGCAACGGCGACGGTGGTCGCGGGTAAGTTCTACAAGCCGAAACCTAGAGACAAACGATGAGCACGTTCCCGACCGATCTCCGCTACACGAACGATCACGAATGGCTGCGCGCGCAGGGCGCCAACTGGCGCGTCGGCATCACGCAGTTCGCCGTCGATCAGCTCGGCGACATCACGCTCGTCGATCTGCCGAACGTCGGCGACCTGATCACGAAAGGCCAACGCTTCGGCACGATCGAGAGCGTGAAGAGCGTGAGCGACCTGTACGCGCCGGTCTCCGGCAAGGTCGCCGCGATCAACACGACGCTCAAGGACGGCCCCGAGCAGGTCAACTCCGATCCGTACAGCGCGGGCTGGATGATCGAGATCGAGGCCGCCGACAAGACCGAGATCGCCGAGCTGATGGCCGCCGACGCGTACACCAAGCACGTCGCGGCGCAGTGAAGCTCGCGCTCGCGCTGGTGGTGCTCGGTTGCGGCGGACCGCCTGCGCCGATCACGCCGCCGGTGCCCGAGTCCGTGCTCGATCCGTCATCGTCGTCGGCGCCGTCGCCCGCGACCGGCAGCGCTTCGGCGACGGCCGTCGATCACACGTGCATCGCCGCCGGCAATTACACCGTCGCGGTCGACCTCAAATCGTCGACGATCACGCAAGGCGACACCGGCCAAGGCGACACCGAATGGTGCGAGTCGATGCTCGCCGGTGTCGCATCGCAGGCGATGAGCGCGATGACGATCCGTTACGACGGCGCGACGCTCGTCATCGAGTGGCCGCCATCACACCCGTCGATCGTCGACGTGCTCGGCCCGTGCGAGATTTCGATCAGATCGCAACCGATGCCGTCGCACCTGACGTTCGCCGCGGGCAGTGCGACCGGCACGACGACGTTCACCGTCGGCACGCAGCACCAAGGCGACACCTGCACCGCGACAAACGCCGCGCTGTCGGTCACGCGCGCACCGTAGTTAGCCTTCGAGCGTGCGGTCGATGTGGTTGCTCGCGTGCGTCGCGTGCTCGCGCTCGGCATCGCAAGGCTCCGGGCGCTGGTGTTCGCGATCACGTTGCGCTGGGTCGGTTCGGGCCCGGAGCTCGACGACTTCGAGGATGTGCGACGGCGGCGGAAGCGACTGCGGCTAGGCCGAGTAGATTCTCTGATCGATTGTGAACGACTGCACCGACCGAGAACCTTAACGTGGTCGAGCCCGGCGGCCGACCGTACAGTTGGCTTGCCGCCTGAAAGGAGATCACATGCTGAATCGATGGTCGTCGCTCGCGATCGCGCTCGCCCTAGGCGCGTGCTCGGTCGGCGCACCGCCGGGATTTTCGCCCGGCACGCAGTGGACGTTTCCGCTCGTCGATCCGCTCGACAACGGCCGGCTCGTCACCGCCGTGACGATCGAAGGCAAAGGGCCTTACTTGTTCGTCATCGATCCCGAGGCGACGACGAGCATCATCGACGAGCGCGTCGTGATCGACGCCGGCTTGCTCATCGACCGCGGCTACGCGACGCGCCTGCGCGGCGACGACGGCGTGCTCCGGCCGCGGTTCAATGCCCAGCTACTCGACGTCCGCATCGGCAACCTCGCCGTCGAGATGCGCCGCGCGCTCGTCGTGCCGCACGAGACGCTCGCCGGGCTCGGCCGCGACATTCGCGGCGTGCTCGGCCGCAAGTTCATCGAGGACTCGCTCGTGTTCGGCTTCGATCGCGATCGCGGCATCGCCTGGCTGCAGACGGTCGGCGCGTTCCGGCCCAATCCCGGCGCGACGCGCATCGGCTTCGATCTCGTCCGCGCCGCGGACGACAATCGCTTCGGTGCCGACGGCGTCGATCACACCCGCAGTGACAATCGCACGCCCGAAGTCACGACCAGCGCGACGGTCGACGGCAAGCGACTCCGGCTCGACGTCACGTTCGGCGCGGTCGCGAGCGCGCTGCGCCCGGATCTCGTCAAGGCGATCGGCGCCGCCGATCCGGACGCCGCGACCACCGAGGTCGATGCGAGCGGCGCATTGCATCGCGTGCCGCTGTCGCCGACGCCGGTCAGCATCGCGCTCGGCCCGGTGACCAACGATCACGCGCTGCTCGGCGAATACGTCAACCGCGACGAGATGGTGTCGTCGGCGCGATTCGTCGACGGGACGCTCGGCCTCGACTTCTTCGCACCGTATAGCGTCGCCGCCGATTGGGATGCGCGCGCGATCTACCTGACGCCGCGCGGCGATACCGCGGCGCAACGCGCGACGCGCCTCGCTCGCTGGCCCGACATCGCACGCTGCGCGAATCCGGGCTGCGTCACGCTCACGACGGTCGCCGCCGCGACGACGCCACCGCCTGCCGCGCCGGGGTTCGCGCCGACGACGACGCCGCCGCCGAGCGAGACCACCACACCACAAACGCTGCACGTCACGCGCGAGCCCGGCGCCGCGATGCCACTCGAGCTCCGGCTGCGCGCGTCCGGTCATCGCGACCTCGTCGTCTCGATGCCGCCCGGTGTGAACGACGTCGCCATCGCGAACGACGGCGCGCGATACGACGTGATCGACGCCGATCCGTTTCCGCGGCCGTGCGACGACCCGGCACAAGCCTGCGTGCGCTGATTACTTCTTTGCCGCCGCGTGCTGCGAGTACCACGCGTGCCAGTGGCCGTTGTCCCACGCGAACGCGTCGACGCTCGACAGCGAGCCGTCGGCGTTCTTCCAGAACACGATCGCGACGTCGCCGCGCAGCTGGATGTCGGGTGCCATCGGCGGCGGCGTGACCGGCTCGTGCGGGTGCGCCTTCGCGTAGTCGCTCGCGGCTTTCACGATCGCCGCTTTGTCGTGGCCCGTGCCGTCGCCCGAATACGAGTGATAGCCGTCGACGAGCAGCCCGTTCAAGAACGCGCTATCGCCGCCCATGAAGCCGCGCTGCCAGTGGTCCTCGACGCACTGAACCGCGGTCGTCGTCTTCGCGGTCTCGACGCACGGCGCGGCGATGGCGAGCGCGGGCGTCGCGACGATGACGAGCACGGCGAGATCTTTGAGCACCGACATTCGCCGCTCAACCGGCGCCGAGATCCGGACATTCCCGACAGCTCTTCGACGCTTCGCGCCGAGCGTTTCCACAACCTGCCGCGATTTCTCGAGGACCGCGCGTTGCACGATGCCCGGCGGCGATGACTCGATCCTCGTTGCTCGTCCTCGTCGTTCTCGTGACTGGGCAAGCTCGCACAGCTCACGCCGATCCGGCACGCGACCCCGATCTCGCGACCGACCTTTCGATCGCTTCGACCGCGGGATCGATCGCGCTCGCCGGCGCGGGGATCGCCGTGTGGAACACGAACGCGGCCGTCGGCGCGAGCCTGGTCGTCGGCGGGATCGCATCGCTCGTCGTCACGCCGGCGATCGGCCACGTCTACGGCGAGCACCGGTTCTTCACCGGCGGCACGATGTTGCGCGCGGCGGGCCTGGTCATGCTCGTCGTCGGAGTCGGCGACACGGTCTCGGAGCTGTTCTGCGACGAGTGCTCGAGCACGCCGCTCGTGCTCGCCGGCGCCGGCGCGCTCGCGATCGTCGGCGGCGCCGTGATCGACCTAGCGACCGCGCATTCGGCGGCGGCGCGGTGGAATCGCGAGCACGGCGTCCAGATCGTACCGATGGCGATCCCGACGCCATCGTGCTCGATCGTGCCGGGCATCGGCGTCGCGGCGCGGTTCTAGCGCGTCGGGTGCAGGACGTGCGTGTGGCCGGCTTCGCGCTCGCGGGCGCAGCGCGGCGAATCGGCGGCGCATTGGATGCGCAGCTCGGCGGCATCGTCGGGCGAGCGAAACCGATCGTACGCGGCGAGCGCGGCGTCGGCTTCCGGGCGATGCAGAGCAGCGAGCGCGGTCGCCTGGCTGCGCAGCAGATCCGAATCGCGCGGCGCCAGCTCGAGCCCGGTCGTCGCCGCCACGAGCGCGGCCGCATCGTCGCCGACCGAGCCGAGACAGCGCGCGAGCGTCACCCACGCACCAGCATTGCCCGGCGCCTTCGCCGCGGCGACGCGCGCCGGTGTCGTCGCATCGCTCCAGCGCCACACGCGCATCAGCGCATCGGCCGCGGTCGCGTCGAGCACCGGTGGCCCGACGTGCGCGAGGTCGACGTTCGGCACGCCGTGCAACAGCTCGGCGAGCGTCGGCGGCTTGACGAAGTATCCGCGCGCGTCCGCGATCAACGCGAGCGCGTCGTCGGCCCTGCCCTGCTTGCCCGCGACCTGCGCGAGCTGCACGAGGATCATCGCGCGCGGCATGCCGTCGGGCGCCGACGCGAGCGCGGTCTCGAGGATCGTCTTCGCTTCGTCGAGGCGCTCGCTCACGGTCGCGACCAGCGCCATGCCGTGCTCGTATTCGCGCGACCACGCCGGCCGTGCGTTCGAGATGGCCGCGCCCGCGCCGAGCTCGACCCGGGTCTCGGCGATCAGCGTGATCGGCTGCGGCTTGCACGGATCGAGCTCGACCGAGCGCGCGCCCTTCGCGCCGTGGATGAACGCCTTGCCGTCGGCGGTGCGCGCGCCGCGACAGACTTCGGCTTGCATCGCGAGCGTCCGGCTGCGATGGCGAAGCCGCGCGGTGACGACGAGCGGCAGCTTCGCATCGGCCGGGATGTCGAACGCGTAGCGCACGGCCTGCGCGTCGCGCGGCGCGATCGATTGCGTCGCGATCTGGGTGCGGAACGACGGCATCTCGTGACGCTCGAGCACTTCGCCCTTTGCATCGACGACGAGCGTCCGCAGCACGTGCGTGTCGTCGTCGGTGGCGTCGGTCGCGTGGCGCAGCCCCGATTCGGCGAGCCGCTTGCCGTCGCGATCGGCGAGCTCGACCTCGATCCACGTGTCTTGAATATCGAGCACGCCGCCGGGGAAGCGATGGCCGACGAGCAGGTTGCGCACGACGACGTCGACGCTCGCGTGCGAGCCGGGAGTCACCGGCGCGCCGTCGGCGGGCAAGTGCCATGTGCCCTCGCTTGCCGGAGCAGCACCGCCGGATGGCGGTGCGGGTGGATAGACGAGCGCACCCGCGACGTCGATCGACGCGACGCCCTTGAGCTTGGCCTGCAGGCGCCGCACTTGATCGTCGTCGCCGCGCATCGCGGCCATCCACGTGTGGCCGCCCAAGAACCGGTGCGACGCGATCTGGCCGCCGTGGGCCGAGACCTCGTCGGAGCCGGCCGCTTCGTCGGCCATGTGGCAATCGATGCACGTCTGCTTGTCGACCTTGTCGACGCGGCCCATGCCGTTGCCGGCCCACGCGCTCGAGCGCCACGCACCCGGCTCGTCGAGCCCGCTGAGGTGGACCGGAATGTTCATGTCGGCCGACACGAAGCCGCGATGGCAGCCGACGCACAGCTCGGTGCCGAGCGACTTCACCGACGCTTGCGCGCGATGCTTCGCGATCGATGCCGGGTCGTGCAGATCCGGCGCGTCGATCGACGCGCGCGACCACACGTAGCTGCCGTTGCCGTCTTTGCTCACGCTCTTGACGCCGTGACACAGCGAGCACGTCACGCCGGAATGCGCGCGCAGATCGTCGGCGGGAACTTTGCCCGCCATCAAGCCGTCGACCATCAGCGGCATGTCGTGACAGCCGCCGCAGTGCCGGCTCGCATCGTTGCCGAGCTGCGTGCGCGCGAGCTCGACGTTGACGCGATAGATCGGATTGCCGAACGACGCGAACGAGTGCGCGCTCGCCGACCATTGCGCGGCGGCCGCCGCGTGACACGTCGCGCAGCTATCGACGTCGGAGAGCTGCGTGCCTTCGCTGACCTCGCCCGGCGTGCGCGGCGACGACGCATCGATCTTCACCAAGCTCGGACCGAACGCGCCCGGTTGCATCGGCAAGCGCACGGGTGTCGGCGCCGGTGCGGCGACGAGGCCGCCGGCCGAGCACACGAGCAAGACGATCAGCAGGCGCTGCATGTCACTTCTTCTTGCGCACCACGAGCGAGCCCACGCCGAGCAGCGCGAGCGTGATCAGCGCGCCGACGCCGAAGCTCTGCGTCTTCGCCGGCGGCTGCGCGAAGTGCGAGCCGTTCGCCGGCGCCGGCGCTTGCGTCGACTGGCCGCGCCAGACTTTGATCTCCGGCAAATCGCGCAGCACGACGTCGCCGAGCGCGAGCTTGCCGCGCGGCGCGAACGCGAGCTTGCTCGCCGCGATCACCTGGTTGTTGCCGTCGGGCGGACCACCCCAGATGTTGCGGCGCGGGTTCTGGCACTTGATCGGGCCGGTCCAGCGATGGCGGATCGCGTAGCGCGCCTGGAAGAAGTTCTCGGCGGATTTTTGCGCGCCGTGCTCGAGCTGATTGTTGTTGGCGTATTGCTCGCGACCGCCGGTGACCGCATCGGCGACGCGGAACCGCAGGTCGTCGGTCAACGTGCCCTTGCCGTACCGCGCGTGCAGCCGCGTCAGCACGAAGTTGTTCTCGAGCCCGCCGCCGACGACGTCGCCGCCGAGCGTCATGATGTCTTGCGTCGAGACGTCGAGATCAGGACACGGATCGCAGTGGTAGCCGCGCGACGCGGTCCACGCGTATTCGGTGACGACCGCACCGGGATGCGTCGCGATCGTGCGATCGAACAGCGCGGCATAGAACTCGCCGAACCGCGACTTCACGCTCGAGCGCACGTCGAAGTTCGTCGGCGCGAACACATTCGGATAGTTCGCGACCTCGAAGCGCTTGTCGCGCGAGATGATGTTGACGATCAGATCTTGCGTGCCGGCGCTGTTCGCCATGCCGAGCCGGATCGGCAGCGCGAAGTCGTCGCTGTCGTAGAAGAAGCGCAGCGGCGACAACGCGGCGTGGCCGGCGACGAGCTGGACCTTTTTCGGATCGACCTTCGCGACGAAGAACTTCGAGCCGCCCTCGACGTACGGCCGCAGCAGCGGCTCGGCATCGGGCGGAATCTGATAGTGGTTCTGGCGCAACCACGTCTCGAGCCCCGACGAGTCTTTCGCCGACAGGATCAAGATCTTGTACTCGGCGACGTCGAACTTCGCCTCGATCTTGACGCCGTTGTCTTTCTTGTCCTCGATGCCACCGACGCCTTCGTACGCGGCGCCTTTCGTCGCGACCGACATCGGCGCCGGCGGTGGCGGGATGAAGCACGGGTCTTGCTCCCAGTACTCGACGAGCCGCGGCGAGCCGAGCGCCTCGACGTCGTCGAACACCGACTTCGGCAGCGTCTTGACGTCGGGCTCGTGGAGCACGACCGGCACGGGCACGACCATCGCGAAGTCGGCGAGCGGTCCGGCGTAGTCGTTTTGCATCGACAGCACGGTGCGCGTGCCGTCGCGGACGAGCACGACCTGGGTCGCGTCGTTGAACAGCTTGTCGCCCGAGCCGCTGACGTAAAATCCGCAGAACGCGTGCGCGGGCGTCGCCTGAGCGGCGGCGAGCGCGAAGGCGGTTGCGGCGATCGCTTTCTTCATTGCTGGATCTGACGCGCGCGGCGGCCGCGCGATCTAGAAATTGCGAGCCCGATCAGTGCCAACCCGGCGAGCCAACCGCTCGAATCGCCGGTCTGGCAGCCGTTGGACTTGGTGGGCGTGTAGGTCACTTTTTCGGGCGATGCCGCCATCGGGGCCGGCGCGGTCGTCGGCATGACGGTCGAGACCGGCGACGTCGCGACGACGCCGATCTCGGGAATGTCGCGGTTGATCACAGAGGCGAGCTTGATCTCGTTGCGCGGTGCGAACGCGAGGTTCGTGCCGGCGAGCGGCTGCGGCTGTGCGCCGTTCGGCGGACCACCCCAGATGTGGCGGCGCGGGTTCTGGCACGCGACCGGTCCCGTCCACGGATGGCGAATCGCGTAGCGGCCCTGAAACGTGTTGTAGCTCGACGGCTGCGCACCTTCTTCGAGCTTGCCGGTCGGCGCGTCGACGACGTATTCGCGGCCGCCGACGATCGGCGCTGCGGCGCGAAACTCGAGGTCATCTTTGAGGTCCTTGCCGTAGCGCGCGTGCAGGCGCGTCAGCACGAAGTCCATCCCGCCGCCCATGTAGCGGCCGCGCCGCGGTTGCGGCGTCGCGGGCTGTGGCGCGATCACGTCGGCGCCGAGCAGCGTGAAGTCGTTGTAGTTGAGCGTCGGTCCCGGGCACGGATCGCACGACGACGCGCCCCACGAGTATTCGGTGATCACCGCGCCGGGATGTTTCTCGACCGTCGCGTCGAACAGCGCGGCGTAGAACGCAGCGAAGTGATCGCGCACGGAGTCTTTGACGTCGAGGTTCGTCGGGATGGTCGCGTTCGCATAGTTCGCGACCTCGTAGCGCTGGTTCGGCGCCAAGATGTTGACGATCAGATCCTGCGTGCCCGAGCTGTTCGCCATGCCGAGTCGGATCGGGAGCTCGAACGACTCGCTGTCGTAGTGAAACCGCAGCGGCGATAGCGCCGCGCGACCGTTCTCGAACACGACTTTCGCCGGATCGACTTTCGCGACGAAGAACTTCGAGCCGCCTTCGACGTACGGCCGCAACAACGCCTCGGCGCCGGCGGGAATGTTGTACTGCTCGTGGTGCAACCAGCCTTCGAGCCCGGTCGAATCTTTCGCGGATAAGACGACGATCTGATATTCGCCGACGACGAACTTCGCTTCGACCGTCACGCCGAAGTCAGCTCCGGCTTTCGCTTCGACCGCCGGCGCCGCGCGATGGCGCATGACGCCGCGGCCACCGCCGATGCCGTATTCCATCTGCGGCGCGCACGGATCCTGTTCCCAGTATTCGACGAGCCGCGGCGCGCCCATCTTGTCGACGCGATCGAACACGTCCTTCGGCAGCGTCTTGACGTCGCCCTCGTGCAGCACGACCGGCACCGGAATCACCATCGCGAACGCCGACGGTGGCCCTTTGTAATTGTTCTGCATCGACAGCACCGTGCGCGTGCCGCTGCGCATCAGCACGACTTCGGTGGCGTCGTCGAACATCTGTTGATCGCCGGGCGCGACGTAAAAGCCGCAGAACGCGTGCGCGCTCGTCGCACTGCCGAGCAACGCGGCTGCAATGACGAGCGACTTCACGCGCGCCTCCGGACCAGCGCGAAGCCGACGAGCACGATCGAGGCGAGCGCCGACGGCTCGCTGCTATCGCAGCCGCAGCCGGTCTTCTTCGGCTGCGTCGTCGAGTACGTCACGGTCTCGGCCGAGCCGGCGGCGACCGGCGTCGGCGCGACGGTGTTGCCGTTGACACCGAGCTCGGGAATACCTTTGGGCACCGATGTGGCGAGCTGCACGGTGCCGCGCGCCGCGAACGCGAGGTTCGTCGCGGTCTGCGGCCCGGTCGCGATCTGCTCGCCGCTCGGCGGTCCACCCCAGATGCCGCGTTGCGGTGACTCGCACGTGATCGGCCCGGTCCACGGATGGCGGATCGCGTAGCGCGCTTGAAAATTGTTCGTCGCGTCGGGACGCGCGCCCTGTTCGAGCTGCCCGCCCGATTGCACGAACTCGCGACCGCCGACGATCGGCTGCGCCTGACGGAACACGAGGTCGTTCTTGACGTCCTTCGCGTAACGCGCGTGCAGCCGCGTCAACACGAAGTCGTCGTTGTCGTAGCGCGCCGGGTGTCCAGCCGGGCCACCGAGCACGTCGGCGCCGAGCGTCTGAAAATCGCTCGCGTCGAGCACCGGACCGGGGCACGGGTCGCACGTCGTCGCCTGCCACGCGTATTCGGTGACGACCGCGCCGCGGTGTTTCTCGAGCGTCGCGTCGAACAGCGCGGCGTAGAACGCGCCGAACTTGTCTTTGACCGCCGGCGTGACGTCGAGGTTCGTCGGCACCGTCACGTTGTCGTAGTTCGCGACCTCGTACCGCTGGTTCGGCGCCAAGATGTTCACGATCAGATCCTGCGTGCCGGAGCTATTCGCGACGCCGAGCCGGATCGGCAGCGAGAACTCGTCGGAGTCGTAGAAAAACCGCAGCGGCGACAGCGCCGCGCGACCGTCCTCGAACTTGACCTTCGTCGGATCGACTTTCGCGACGAAGAACTTCGAGCCGGCCTCGACGTACGGCCGGAGCAGCGGCTCGGCGCCGGCGGGGATGTTGTACTTCTGGTCGCGCAGCCAGCTGTCGAGCCCGGTCGAGTCCTTCGCCGACAAGATCAGGATCTGATACTCGCCGACGTTGAACTTCGCCTCGATCTTGACGCCGCGATCTTCGGCCATGCCCGTCGGCGCGGCGGCGCCCGCAGACGCCATCGGCGACGCCGGCATCATGTCGTACTTGACCTGCGGCGCGCACGGGTCCTGCTCCCAGTACTCGACGAGCCGCGGCGCGCCCATTTGCTCGACGTGCGCGAACACGCCCTTGTCGAGCGTCTTGACGTCGCCTTCGTGCAGCACGACCGGCACCGGAATCACCAGCGCGAACGCGTCGGGCGGTCCCTTGTAGTTGTTCTGCATCGACAGGACCGTGCGCGTGCCCTGGCGCATCAGCACGACCTGCGTCGCGTCGTTGAACATCGGCTGGTTCGAGCCGGCGACGTAGAACCCGCAGAACGCATGCGCCGTCGCCGACGCGAGCGCGCAGGCGACCACGACCCCCAAAAGTGATCTCATCATGCGAGCTTAGACGACTCGCAAACCCAAATCCTTGGCCGGGCGTTACAGACTACAGCCCGCTTGTTGTGCGGTCGCGACGAGCGACTCGCGCATGGCGCGACATTGCTTTTCGAGCACGTCGTGCGAGCTCGTGCTGCCGTCGGTGCCGCCGGTCGCGTCGGCGAGCGCATTGGCGTCGTGCGCGAGTGAGGTCGCGACGTCGAACGCGAGCGTCTGGCAGCGCGTGACTTTCGCAGCCGACAGCCGCAGCGCGCCGCACTCGGGAAATCGTGCAGGCGCCGCGACGCTCGTTTCCGGCGCGCAGCTCGCCAGCGCGAGCTCGGCTTCGACCTTGTTCGCGCGCGCCTTGCACTGACCGGCGAGCTTCACGCGCGTCTCCGCATCGGCCTTGCTCCACTCGGCTCGCTGACGCGCGACCCGCGATAGATTCTCGAGCGGCGGCTTGACCAGCCGCGTGCAGCGATTCTCGATCCGCGCCCACGCCGCGAGCTCGTCGCACGCCGCGATGCCGACGCTCGCGCGATGCAGCGAGCCGCGCATCGAGCATCCCGATTCGAGATCGACGGCGAGCTCGAGCGTGGCCGGGCCGCGCGTGACGTGCACGCCGACATCGCCGGCGCGGCCTTTCCAGGCATCGCTGATATCCGGTTCGAGCGCGACCTTGTCGAGTGCACCGCCCGCGGGCGCGAGATCGATCGCCGCGGCGCCGTCGATCACGTCGATCGCGATCGAGGCAGCCGGCTCGCCGTCGACGGTGCAGCCGGTCCAGCGCAGCTTGCCCTGCCAGTCGCCGACCCATGCGGCCCACGACGAGCGCGGCGGCGTGTCCGCGAACGAGCCCGCGGTCATTGCCAGCAGCGCGAGCGGAACCCACCGCACGCGACAAGCATGCCACGCCGGGCGTTATTCGTCTGCTTCGATCGGTGTGCGGGGTTTCCCGTGCGCCGTGAAGAAATACAAGACGCCGCCGGCGACGAGCACTGCGATGATCTCGACCGAGACCTTGAGCTGCGACGACACCCCGACGAACACGGTCCACGCCGACAGCGCGAGGAACAGCAGTGGGGTGACCGGATACCCGGGGACGCGGAACGGCGCGACCTTGCCGCGCGAGCGAAAGATGAACACGGCGCCGATCGTCAGCGCGGCGAAGATCGCGAGCGTGAAGCCGACCAAGCGGAACAAGCCGTCCGGGTCGCTGAAGATCGCGAAGCCGATCGCGAGCACGCACTGCACGAGCACCGCGACCGCGGGCACGCCGCGCTTCGTGTAGTACGCGAGCTGACGCAGCAGCGCGTGGTCGGCGGCCATCGTCGCGTAGACGCGAGGGCCGGCCATCATCATCGCGCTCACCGCCGACATCAGCGCGAGCGCGATCAGCGAGCTCAGCAGATCGCCGGCATGCTGGCCGAACAACGCACGCGCTGCGATCGCGCCGACCGGCTGCTTGATCGGATCGACCGCCATCTGCTCCGGCGTGACGGCGTAGATGAACACGAGGTTGAGCGCGATGTAGAGCACCATCACGACGCCGGTGCCGAGCAGCAGCGCGCGCGGCAGCGTTCGCTGCGGTCGATCGATCTCGCCGGCGATGTACGCGGCGGCGTTCCAACCGGAGTACGCGAAGCTGACGTACATCAACGCGTTCGCGTACGCCGACGCGCCGGCTTTCGTGCCGAGTTTCGCGAGCCCGTCGCCGCGCGACGCGAAGTGGCCCCAATCGCCGGTGCCGATCGCGATGCCGGCGAGCACGAAGCCCGCGATCAGCAGCACCTTGATCACGGT
>DASXEF010001005.1:0-6342 GCA_036490255.1 Kofleriaceae bacterium | reverse complement strand
CGGCTTGCTCGGCCCGAACGGCTCGGGCAAGTCGACGCTGATCCGGATCTTGTGCGGCTTGCTCGCCCCCACCGAGGGCAGCGCCCGCGTGCTCGGCCTCGACGTCGCGACGCACGGTGAAGAGATCCGCCGACAGATCGGCTACATGAGCCAGAAGTTCGCGCTCTACGAAGATCTGACGGTGCGCGAGAACTTGGATTTCTACGCGCGCGTCTACGGCTTGCGCGGCGAGCGCCGCAAGCAACGCCAAGACGCGGCGATCGCGCTGACGCACATCGCGCCGTACGTCGATCGACTCGCGGGTCAGCTCAGCGGCGGTTGGAAGCAACGGCTCGCGCTCGGCGCGGCGCTGATGCACGAGCCGCGCGTCGTATTTCTCGATGAGCCGACGGCCGGCATCGATCCGGTCGCGCGCCGCGAGCTGTGGGATCTGTTGTTCGAGCTCGCCGCGCAGGGCATCACGCTGCTGGTCACGACGCACTACATGGACGAAGCCGAGCGCTGCGGTGAGGTCGGCTATCTCTACTTGTCGCGGTTGCTCGCGGCAGGTACGCCCGAAGCGCTCAAGGCGCTGCCGATCGTCAACCAGCCGCATACGCGCCACGTCGAGATCGAGTGCACGCAGACCGCGCGAGCGCTCGCGTGGCTGCGCAAAGAGTCGTACTGCCGCAGTGCGACGATCTTCGGCCAGGCCGTGCACGCCGTCGTCGATCGCGCGATCGGCGACGACGACTTGTCGAGCCGGCTCTCCGCGGCCGGCTTCACCGAGGTGCACGTGCGACAGATCGCGCCGTCGCTCGAGGACGTGTTCGTGACGCTGACCGAAGAAGCGGCGCAGCGCGAACGAGGTGCCGCGTGAGACGCGACGAATCGGCCGTCTCCGGATCGAGCGGTGGGATCTGGCAGTCATTCGTCGCGGTGTTCGCGAAGGAGATCCTGCACATCCGCCGCAATCGCGGCGTGCTGATCGTGACGGTGATGATGCCGATCATGCAGATGCTGCTGTTCGGCTTCATCGATCAAACCGTGCACGACGTGCCGACGGTGATCGTCGATCAGGATCGCTCGGCGCAATCGCGCGAGCTGATGGACAAGCTGCGCGCGACCGATACGTTCGACATCAAGCAGATCACGACGGACCCCGAAGCCGCGCGCACCGCGATCATCAGCGCGCGCGCCGGCGTCGCGATCGTGATCCCGCCCGACTATCACGATCTGCGATCGCGCGGCGCGGCCGCGAAGATCCTGGTGCTGATCGACGGCTCCGATTCGACCGTGTCGGCGGGCGCGCTCGCTGCGATCAACGGCGTCGTCGCCGACGAGAACATCAGCGTGCTCGCGCAGCAAGCGCGCGGCATGCCGCTCTCCGCGCAGCCGATCATCTTGTTCAATCCCGAGGGCCGCACCGCGAACTACATCATCCCGGGGCTCGTCGCGATCTTGATGCAGATGATCGCCATCTTCCTGGCATCGGGCTCGATCGTGCGCGAGCGCGAGAAGGGCACGATGGAGCAGCTGATGGTGACGCCGGTGCATCCGCTCGGCCTCATGCTCGGCAAGGTCGCGCCGTATCTGTTTCTCGGCTTGGGCGAGACTGCGCTGATCTTGATCATCATGCGCTGGTGCTTCGACGTGCCGATCCAGGGCAGCCTGATCTTCTTGTTCGGCATCATGGTCGTGTATCTGTGCGCGCTGCTCGCGTTCGGCTTGTTCATCTCGGTCCGTGCGAAGACCGAGATGGAGGCGATGCAAACCGCGCAGATGCTCGTGCTGCCGTCGATCTTCTTGTCGGGCTACATCTTCCCGATCAAGGGCATGCCGTTCGTGCTGCAGGCGATCGGCCAGATCTTGCCGGCGACGCACATGGTCGCGGTGATGCGCGGCATCGTGCTGCGCGACGCCGGGCCGGGCGAGCTGTTGTTGCACGTCGGCGCGCTCGTCGTGTTCGCCGTGGTGTTGGTGTGGGCGAGCGTGCGTCGCGTGTCGAAGATCTCGCTTTAATCGCAGAGCACGTTGACGTTCGTCGTGATCCCACCGCCGGCGACTTCGACTTGCGCGGTCGCACCGGCGGCTTCGGGTGGCCAATCACCGACGAGCAACGCACCGTCGGGACTCACCGTGCAGCTGCCGGAGCCGACGCTCGCGGTGACTTCGTAGAGCCCGGCCGGCAGATCGCCGAACAACACGTCGCCGGATTCGGTCGTTGCGGTCAGCGCCGGCATCGGCGTGCCGTCGGAGCCGGCGTAGACCGCGCTGCCGACGGCGGGTGCGAGCGTCGCGATCGCGCCGGTGAGCGGCGTCGGCGAGCTGCCGGCGACGCGCAGCTCCAAGAAGCCGCCGCTGCCCGGAAACGCGAAGCCGGCCTCGGTGCCGAGCCGGGTCATCGCATCGACGGTCATCGTCAGCGGGACTTCGGATGGCCACGTCATGCCCGTGGCCGGCTCTTGCTCGAGCAAGACCTCGCCGAGAAAGCTCGCGGCGGTGAACTCGATCGCGATCTGATCGCCCGCGAGGTCGGGCAGGCCGATGTTGTAGCCGCCGGTCGAGCCCGTCGTCGCGCACGGAATCTCGGGATGGTGCAGCACGCAGACCATCGCGCTCGGCACGCCGAGGTTGTTCTGATCGAGCACGACGCCGCTCTCCTCGTTGGGAAAGCCGGAGTCGATCATCGGCGCGGCTGCATCGACGGCCGGCGGCGGCGAGCTCTTGCTGCTGCACGCGAGCACGAGCGAGAGAACCGGCGCGAGCGACCTCATGCGCCGGCAGGTTACGTGAAATCAGAGCGCGTGGACGCTGCTGCACGCGGTCGGATCGCTCCAGCGATCGACCCACGAGCCGTTGTCGCACTGGTACCAAAGGTCATCATATTTGCTCTCGACACACGCGTTCGCGGCCATCTCCTTGCCGAGCGTGTCGGAGTAGCAGCCCTTCGGCGAGCCACCGCCGCCGCCGGTCTTGTCGCCGCCGTAGTCGGCGAGGACTTCGTCGGCGTACTTGATGCGCGTCGATTCATCGCACTCGCCGCAGATCTCGTACTTGTCCTGGAACGCGAGCTCGGCGCCGGTGACGGTCGTCGAGGCCTTGAGCGTGCTGTAGCCGTAGCCGAGCTCGGTCAGCTCGTACCAGACGAAGTCGAGCTGCGTGGTGAGCGCCCAACGGTTGAGGCCGTGCTCGTTCGCGTACCAGGTGACGTTGTCGTCGTGGCTGGTATCCCAGCGACCGCCGACCGACCACTGCGCGATGCCGCGACCCGGACCGCCGTCGTACTGCACGGAGTTCGGGTTCACGCTCGACTCCTGCATCAAGTTGCCGACGATGCCGGCCGATTGATCCTTCGTCAGGCCCTTCGCGCGGAAGAAGTTGTACGCGGTCTCCGTGTTGTTGGCCGACGCGGCTTCCGACATCGACAGCGGCGGCTCGGGATTCGGATCCTGCTCGATCTCGGTGGTGCACGACGCGACCAGCAGCAGCGCCAACGAGCTCGCAAACGAATGGGCGACAGATTTCATGGCCGGCCCCTATCGCAATCGACGTGCCGCCACGATCGCGTCGCGCAACTGCGCGCGCAAATTGAGATCGCAGGTGATCGTGGAGGCGCGAGCCCTCAAATACGCGCACGGCAAGTTGCACTCGCGCGTGGGCAGCAAGTGGCCGTTTCGTAACGGTGCTCGCGCGAGTAACGCCGCGCCGTTTTGGCAATCGCTTGATCGGCGCGATCGCGGCGCTATCACATCGCGATGGCGATCGAGCACGCGCGCGCAGCGATGATCGGACTCTCCGTCGGCGATGCGTTCGGCACGATGCTCGACGGCTACGGCGTCGAGTTTTCGCGCCGCGCGGCGAAGCGGCTGATCGCGATGCAGCGACCGTGGCGGTGGACCGATGACACGGCGATGGCGCTGTCGATCGTCGACGAGCTCGTGCGCGTAGGCACGATCGATCCCGACGCGCTCGCCGCCGCCTTCGCAGCTGCGTTCGCGCGCGATCCGAATCGCGGCTACGGCGCCGGCGCGCACGGCTTGCTCTCGCGCGTCAACCTCGGCGCGAGCTGGCGCGACGAAGTCAGGCGCATGTTCGGCGGCAAGGGCTCGTACGGTAACGGCGCCGCGATGCGCGCCGCGCCGATCGGCGCCTGGTTCGCGCCCGATCTCGAGCGCGTGCGCGACGAAGCGCTCCGCTCGGCGATGCCGACCCACGCGCATGTCGACGGCGCGGCAGGTGCGGTCGCCGTCGCGATCGCGAGCGCGCTCGCCGCGATGCACGTCGCGCCCGCGCAGCTGCTCGCCGACGTCGCTGCATGGACGCCGGCGTCCGCGACGCGCGACGGGCTCGTGCGGGCCGGCGAGCTCGGTCTCGGCTTCGACGTCGTCGCGGCGGGCGAGGAGCTCGGCACCGGCTCGAACGTGACGTCGCGCGACACCGTGCCGTTCTCGGTGTGGGTCGCCGCCGGGCACCTGCGCTCGTACGAAGAAGCGCTGTGGACCGCCTGCGGCCAGGTCGGGCTCGAGCTGGCGCCGAACGCGCTGGCGATGTTCACGATCGACCGCGACACCGTCGGAGCCATCGTCGGCGGCATCGTCGGGTCGGCGGTCGGCGTCGACGCGATCCCGCTGCTGTGGCGGGAAGCGACGGAGCCGTTACAACGCGCCTGGACGTGACGAAGGTCCTTCTGCCGCAACGCAGTTGCTGTTAGCTTCCCGGCCCGTGAGGACCATTTCGTTGTGCTGCGTGCTCGTCGCGTGCGGGGGCTCGAGCGGACCGGCAACCCCGGTGCCGCCGACGATCTCGAGCGTCAACCCGACGAGCGGCGTGTGGGGCACGCAGCTCACGATCACCGGCACCAACTTCGGCGTGACGCAGGGCACGAACCGCGTGGTCGCCGGCTCGGTCGGCGCGAACGGGTTTGTCGTCGATACCTGGACCGACACGCAGATCACCGGCCGGATCGCGTTCCCCGCGACCGATAGCATCGGCGTGACGAACCTCGGCGGCACGGCGATGACGACGTTCACGACGACGATGCCGTGGACGCCGAGCGATGCGGTCGATGTCGCCGACCTCGCGCAGGAGATCGTGCTGTCGACCGGCGATGTCGGCGCGCTCTACAACGAGTTCGAGCTCACGCCCGAGCCGACGCTCGCCGCGTTCACCGGCACCGCGAAGGGTGCGTATCCGATCGCGAGCCTCGTCGATTCCGCGGATCCGACTGCGCCGATCGCGGCCGCGGTCGTCGAAGGCGACGATCACACGCCCGAGCTGATCGCGACCAAGCCCGACAATTCGGTCTCGGCGTTCACGATCAGCGGCGGCACGTTGGCCGAAACGCCGACGATGTTGCCGGCCGGCAACGTCATCGCCGCGGCGCGCGACGCGACGGGCTTGTACGCATGGATCGAAACCGAGACCGGCATGATCCTCGCGCGCGAAGGCTCGCCGTGGACCGCCGGCTCGGCGATCGCGACGCCGATCACGCCCGTCGCCGGTGGCGCGATCGGCTCCGACAACATGTTGTGGATCGTCGGCACGGATGCGAGCGACTACGCGTCGATCGCGACGATCGCCCAAGCCGGCAGTGCGTTCTCGGCTGCCGAGCATGTCGGCTCGGCGATGTTCACGGACGGCATCGCGACGGCGTCGATCCAGATCGCGAGCGACAACGTGCACGCGTTCGTCACCGCGACGTCGGCCGGCTCCGACGCGCCGCTCGCACTCGAGCGCACCGCCGCGGCGACGTGGAGTGCGCCGGCGACGCTCGCCGGCGTCGTCGCGTACGCGTTCTTCGGCAGCACGCTCGGCGCCGTCACCAACGATTCGTCGTCGGCAAAAACGACGGCGCTCGTGCCCGACATCACGAACGCATCGAGCGCGCAGGCGATCGACGTGTGGCCGGCGCTATCGGCGGGCCTCGCGGTCGATGCCAGCGGTGTCGCGCATCCGATCGTCAACAACGGCAACGTCGCCTACTCGCTGACCTCGTCGATGTGATGCGCGCGGCGCTCGTCATCGCACTCGCCGGTTGCAGCGCGCCGCATGCAGCGGCGATCGCGCCCGACGCGAGCTCGCCCGACGCTGCGCCGCCGGTCGATGCAGCCCCGGTTCCCGGAACCGCGATCGTGCGCGTGCATTATCCGCTCGCCGGCCATGCGATGACGATCCGCGGCGGCGGCGATGGGTTGACGTGGACCACCGGCATCGCGATGACGGCGACCGGCAGCGACACCGTCGAATTCGATCTGAACGATCTGCCGACCGCGATCGAATGGAAGCCGTTGCTCGACGACGCGACGTGGGCGCGCGGGCCGAACTATCACGTCGCGCCGGGTGAGACGCTCGACATCTATC
>DASXEF010000889.1:0-2656 GCA_036490255.1 Kofleriaceae bacterium | reverse complement strand
GACGAGCAAGATCAACGATCCGATAAACGCGATGAAGATCGTGCCGCCGAGGCCGTGGAACGGCGTGTGCCAGCCTTCGCGCGCGAACAGCCAGCCGCCGATCAGCGCGCCGACCATGCCGACGACGCAGTCGGCGATGATGCCGTAACCGCCGACGACGAGACCCGCGAGCACGCCCGCGACGAGACCAACGATGAGCCAGGTGACGATGTCCATGCCGGCTCTGAATTGCAGCGCACGTGCCATGCGCTTTCGCGCACCTGCGAACGTTTAGCGTGCGCTGGTGCGACGGGCGAGGCGCGCCAGCACGGCGCTAATCCCCGCCGTGGTCACGATAAACATGCAGATCGCGAGCAGCGGCACTTCGCCGGCGCCGATCGGATTGTCATCGGCGTGAGGGCCCGAGCTGTTGATCGCCGACATCGCGACCCACGTCAGTGCGAGGCCGAGCACGACCGCGATCACCAGGCGCCCGAACCGGCCGCGCATGTCGCGAAGATCGTCCATGGCAGGGAGACACTACGACGCCCGACGCGTTGCGTGTTACTGCTTTCGCGTGAGGTTCTTGCTCGCGATCGCGATCGTCGGGTGCGGCGCGCAGGCCGATCACCCGAAGCCGATCGACGGGCCGCCGTATCTGGGAATTTTCGGTCCCGGCAAGGCGTGGACGCTCAAGACCAGCGACGGCATGGAGCTCGCCGAGTGCCGCATCGCGGCACAAAATCGCCTCGGCGATGCGACCGTGGCGCACCTGCAGTGCGCGAAGCCGCACGACGACCTGGGCGTCGTCGGCTGGTGGGTCGCTTCGCCCGCCGGGCTCTATCATCCGCCGACGCAGCCGGAAAATCCCGACGAGCTCGCCGGGCTCTCCGAGGACGATCTGCTGATCAACGCGCGCCCCCACGAGCGCCATCACGACGTCAGCCTCGGCGAAGCGCACGAGACGATCGACGCGTCGCCGTTCGAGCGCGGTTGGTGCGTGTCGAGCGCGACCGCGGCGAGCAACGCGCGTCGCGAGTGGACGCTGTGCTTCGACGACCGCGGCATCGTCGGCGTCGCCGATCTCGTCGATTTCGGCTCGGGCGCGACCGCGATTCGATTCGGCGCCCTGCCCGCGCCGGAGATTGCGGATCCACCGCCGTGAAGCGCTTGCTGTTGTGCTTGCTCGCCGCGTGCGCGCCCCGCGCGTTCGCGCCCGCCGACGATGCCGCGATCCGCGGCGTGATCACCGCGCAAGCCGCGGCGTGGAATCGCGGCGATCTCGTCGGTTACATGGCCGGCTACGACCACTCGCCCGACCTCGTGTTCACGTCGGGCGGTCAGATCCATCGCGGCTGGCAAGCGACCTTCGATCGCTACAAGTCGCGCTACGGCGCCGACCCGACCACGATGGGCCACCTGGACTTCGAGCTCGTCCAGATCCAGCCCCTCGGCGCCGACGGCGCGATCGTGCTCGGTCACTGGAAGCTTGCCGGGCCGCAAGCAGGTTCCGGTGTGTTTTCGCTGGGCTTGCGCCGCACCCGCGACGGCTGGCGCATCGTGCACGACCACACGTCGCTCGAGAGCCATTGACACCTCGGTTGTCATGATGACAATCTGGGTGTCATGCAGGCCTTCACCGAGCTGATCGAACAAGTCCGCGCGACGTTCTTCGAGCTGCGCCGGATCTCCGAGACGCTGCTCGGCGATGTCGATTGCACCGGCGCCGAGCGCAGCTTGCTCGTCGAGCTCGACAAGCTCGGCCCGCGCACGGTCCCTCAGCTCGCGCGAGCCCGTGCAATCTCGCGCCAGGCGATGCAGCGCGCCGTCGATCGCGTGCTCGAGCGCGGATGGGCGCGCGCGGTCGCGAATCCCGAGCACGAGCGGTCGTCGTTGATCGAGCTCGCGCCCGCCGGCGCGAAGCTGCTGGAGACGATCCACGAGCGCGAGGCGGCGTTGTTGGCAAAGACGAAGCTGCCGATGTCGCAAGCGGCGATGAAGCACACGGCCGCCGAGCTCGCGGCGCTCGCCGCGGCGTTGCGGAGGGTGTGATGCTCGCGTTCCGCGACGACCTGCTCGACGGCCAACTGCTGCGCACGATCGGTCACGCGAGCTACGGCGGCGCCGAGCCCGCCGAATGTCTCGCGACGGCGAAGCTGATCGATCCGCGCGACCGCGACAGCTGGATGCGCGCGTGGTGCGAGCTCGCCGATCGGACGATGGCAGACGCCGAAGCGCATCGCGATCCGATCGGCGCGCGTCGCGCGTTCCTGCGCGCGTCGAACTACTACCGCACCGCCTACGTGTTGCACCTGGAAGCGCCGCTGCCCGAAAGCGCACGCGATGCGTATCGCAAGCACCGCGACGCGTTTCGCCGCGCGGGCGTGGCCGAGCCGATCGAGCTCGGCGGCCTGCCCGGTTACTTCTGCAGCGGTGGCGCGGGCGCACGGCCGATCGTCGTCGCGGTCGGCGGCTACGACGGCACCGCCGAAGAAGGCTACTTCTGGAACGCCGCGGCGGCCGTCGAGCGCGGCTGGCACTGCGTGATGTTCGACGGCCCCGGTCAGGGCGCGATGCTGTTCGACCGCGGCGCGACGATGACGCCGGATTGGCGACCGACGTTCGCGGCGGTGATCGACGCGATCGCGGCGCGGCCCGACGTCGGCAACATCGTCGT
>DASXEF010000880.1:0-4388 GCA_036490255.1 Kofleriaceae bacterium | reverse complement strand
GACCGGCGCCGCCTTCGATCCGCAGCTCCACGACGCGATCACGACGCTGCCGGTCACCGATCCCGCGCAACATCGCAAGGTCGTCGACCAGATCGAGCCCGGCTATCGCTTCGGCGACGCGTTGCTACGCCCGGCGAAGGTCGTCGTCGGCGCGTACGCGAAGCCCGCCGAGCCCGAAATCGTCGAGCCCGAGCCGGTGCCCGAGCTGCCGCGGCTCGATCCGCGCTTCTTCAAACAGCCGTATCGCCAGCCGAGTCAGCCGGTGCGCGATCCGTTCGCGGCGTTCCGCTTGCCGACGCGTCGCTCGCGCTGGTAGCTGCCGGGATCGTCGTCGGCGAGCGATTCGAGCTTGCCGAAGATTCGCTCGAGGTCGGCGACGTCGCGCTGATCGAGCCGCGACTCGACCAGATCGGCGACGTGCGCGTAGCGCTCTTCGACTTGCTGCACGAGCTTCTTGCCGAGCGCGGTGAGCGCGACGTAGGACTCGCGGCGATCGACTTCGCCTTTGCGACGGCGCGTCCAACCTCGCCGATCGAGTAGGGTGAACGCGCGCGCAGCAGCCGATGGATCGATGCCGACGGCGCGTGCGAGCGCGCTCTGCGTCGTCGGGCCGGACCGCCCCAGCTCGCGCAGCAGCGCCGCTTGCGCGCAGCCGATTCCAAGCGATGCGGTCGCACGCCAGTTGAGCAGCGAGAGGATTCGCTTGGTCTCGGCGAACGTGTCGGTAAACCGCTTGCCAATCATTGGACCCGTCCACTAAATTACTGGACGCGTCCATGAATTTCAACCGCTCCGTATTGGCATGGCTCGCATGCGCAGCTTGGTGCGGAACCGCAAGCGCGCAAGAGGCGGCGGGCAGCAATTCGCCGACATTCGTGCGCCCCACGATCAGCGACCCGATGCTTGCGCCGCCGGAAGCTGCGCCCGCCGAAGTTCGCTCGTGGGACGACGCGATCGGGATGATGCAGCGCTCGCCCGATTTCCTGGTCGGCGTCGACGCGGTCAAGCGCACGCTCGCACAGCACCGCATCGCGCTCGCCGGCGTGCTGCCGACGCTCTACGCCGCCGGCCAGTACGCGCACAACTTCAACACGCTCAGCATCGTGATCGACAACCTGCAGATCGTCTCGCCGCCGCCGACGGTGTGGTCGATCGGCGCGACGCTGTCGTGGAACATCCTCAACCCGCGCGCGATCTACGGGCTCGGCACCGCCGATCTCAACACCGAGGTCGCGAACCTGTCGCTCGCCGACCGGCGTCGCGTGCTCGCCGCGTCGGTCGTATCCGCGATGCTGTCGACGCTCGCCGCCGGTCGCGTCGCCGAGCTCGATCGCGTCGGCTTGCGCGCGGCGCTCGAGCGCCTCGAGCTCACCCAAACGCGGCTCAAGTTCGCGCGCGGCACGCAGCTCGATATCGATCGCGCGCAGCAAGATGTCGCCGCGGCGCGCGCGCAGCTGATCAGCGGCGACGAAGCGCTGCGCCAGGCGCGCGAGAATCTCGGCCAAGCGCTCGGCTCGCCGACGCCGCTCGCCGCACCGGCCGGCCTCGACCTCGAAGGCTTCGAGCGCTCGGTCGCGCAGACCTGCCATCTCGGCCACGACGTCGAGCAACGCGCCGATGTCGCCGCCGCGCGCACGCGCGTCGAGCTCGCGCAGCGCCAGATCACCGACGCGAAGTTGCAGTTCGCGCCGTCGCTCAACGTGCAGTCGTCGGCTTCCGATGCGACCGCGAGCACGCTCGGTCCCACCGAGATCTGGTCGGTCGCCGCGACGCTCACGTTGCCGCTCTACGACGGCGGCGCTCGCTACGGCGCGCTCCACGACGCCAAGGCCGCGACCGATCAGGCGATGCAAGATCTCGCCGCGCTGCGGATCCAAGCGATGATCGAAAATGCGCGCGCACAACGCGCGATCGCCGTCGATGCCGCCGAGCGCGATGTCGCGCAGCAGCAACGCGATCTCGCGGCGCGCGTCGATCAACGCACGCGCGAAGGCTACGCGGCAGGTCTCGGCACGAGTCTCGATCTCGTCACGTCGGCACAGGCGCTGCGCGATGCCGAGATCAACCTCGTGCTGCTCAGTTTCCAGGTCGCGCAGGCGAGAGCCGGCGCCGTGCTCGTCAACGCGGAGTGTGTCTATTGAAGCCGCAAGTCGTAGTCGTGCTGGTCGCGCTGGCCGCGTGCAGCAAAAAGGAAACCAAACCCGCGGGACCGCCGCCGCCGGCGCCTGTCACGGTCGCGACCGTCGAGAAACGCGACGTCTCGCTGTACATCGAAGCGGTCGGATCGCTCGACGGTTACGTCAACGCCGATATTCGCGCGCGCGTCAAAGGCTACTTGCAGACGCAGAACTACAAGGACGGCGGCCCGGTGAAAGCGGGCCAGCTGATGTTCACGATCGAGCCGACCGAATATCAGGCGTCGGCGCAAACCGCGCAGGCGGCGCTGTCGCGAGCGAAAGTCGCGCAGGCGCGCAACAAGACCGACCTGTCGCGCGATCAGGGCCTGTTCAAGGCCGGCATGATCTCGCAACAAGACGTCGACAACGCGACGAGCGCGGTCGCCGATGCGGAGGCGCAAGTCGCCGCCGCGAACGCGCAGCTGCAGGCGGCGGCGCTCAACCTCAGCTACGCGACGATCAAGTCGCCGATCGACGGCGTCGCCGGGCTCGCGCTCGTGCGCGTCGGTAACCTCGTCGGTCAAGACGGCCCGACGCTGCTCGCGACGGTGTCGCAGCTCGATCCGGTGCGCGTGAATTTTCCGCTCACCGAGCTCGACTACGTGCACTACCCCGAGCGGTTCGCGCATCTCGAGAGTCGCGACCTCGCGTGGGCGAAAAAAGAATTCACGCGGCTCGACGCGATGAAGCCCGGCGAGGGCACGCCCGAAGAATCCGGTCTCGAGATCGTGCTCGCTGACGGCAGCACGTATCCGCATCGCGGCGTGATCGTCGCCGCGAATCGCCAGATCGACGCGACGACCGGCACGGTGCAGATCCAGGCGCTCGTCTCGAACCCCGACGGCATTTTGCGGCCGGGCGAGTACGCGAAAGTTCGGCTGCGCCGCGCGAACGAGGGACAGAACGTCGTGGTCGTGCCGGAAAAGGCGCTGCTCTCCGTGCAGGGCACGTACTCGGTCGCGATCGTCGGCGCCGATAACAAGGTGACGATGAAGCGGGTCGAGCTCGGCCCGTCGAACAACGGCGAGCGCGTGGTGCTCAAAGGTCTCGTCGGCGGCGAGAAGATCATCGTCGACGGTTTGCAGCGCGTCAGCGACGGCGCGACGGTCGCGCCGCATCCCGAAGGCGCTGGCTCGGGCTCGGCGGCGCCCTCGGGCTCGGCGGCGAAGGGCAACTGACGGTGTCTGAATTCTTCATCCGCCGGCCGATCGTCGCGATGGTGATCGCGATCGTGACCGTGCTGATCGGCGTGGTCTCGCTGCTCGGGCTGCCGATCGCGCAGTTCCCACAGATCTTGCCGCCGCAGATCAATCTCACGACGACGTACACCGGCGCCGACGCGCAGACGATCGAGCAGGCGGTCGCCACGCCGATCGAGCAGCAGATGAACGGCGTCGATCGGATGCTGTACATCCAGTCGACGAACGCGAACGACGGCTCGATGAACCAGATCGTCACGTTCGACGTCGGCACCGACATCGACGTCGACAACGTGCTCGTCAACAACCGGTTCTCGCAGGCGCAGCCGTTCTTGCCCGACGACGTCAAGTCGTTCGGCGTGACGATCAAGAAGTCGCTCGCGTTTCCGCTGATGGTGATCTCGCTGTACTCGCCCGACGGTCGCTACGATCCGGCGTTTCTCTCGAACTACGCGCTGATCAACGTCAACGACGCGCTGTTGCGCGTCAAAGGCGTCGGCGACATTCGCAACCTCGGCTCGTCGGACTACGCGCTGCGCGTCTGGCTCAAGCCCGAGCTGCTCGCGCGGCTCTCGCTCACCGTCGGCGACGTGCAAAACGCGATTCGCCAGCAGAGCGTCGTGAACCCCGCCGGTCAGATCGGCGCCGAGCCGTCGCCGAACGGCCAACAGCTGACGTACACGGTGCGCGCGCAAGGTCGCCTCGTCGAGCCCGAAGAGTTCGGCGCGATCATCGTGCGCGAGAATCCCGACGGCTCGATCATTCACGTCCGTGATATCGCGCGCGTCGAGCTCGGCTCGCTCAACTATCAGCAATACGGCACCGTCAACGGCAATCCCGGCGCGGTCATCGCGGCGTTTCAATCGCCGGGCTCGAACTCGCTCGACGTCGCGAAGAACATCCGCGCCGCGATGGACGAGCTCGCGAAGCAGTTCCCCGCAGGCGTCGAATACAAGGTCACGCTCGACACGACGCGCTCGGTCAGCGCCGGCATCAAGGAGATCGTCCAGAC
>DASXEF010000206.1:0-4787 GCA_036490255.1 Kofleriaceae bacterium | reverse complement strand
CGGCGCTCGACCTCTTCGAGCGTGAGCAGCTCGGGCAGCTCGTTCGCGGTGATGTTGCTCGAGCGCGGCGTCTGGCGATTGCGGATCTTGTCGGGCAAGTCTTCGACTTGGATCTCCTCGAAGTGCGCGAGTGCGACGGCGCGCTCGAGGCAGTTGCCGAGCTCGCGCACGTTGCCCGGCCAGTCGTAGGCGACGAGCCGCTCGGCGGCGGCGGGCGAGAGCCCGACGACTTTCTTGTCGAACACAGCCGCGTACTGGCGGAGCATGTGTTGCGCGAGCAAGAGCACGTCGCCGCCGCGCGCGCGGACCGGCGGCAACGGAATGTGGATGACGTTGATGCGGTAGTAGAGGTCCTCGCGGAACGCCTTGGCCTCGACCATCTCTTCGAGGTCGCGGTTGGTCGCCGCGACGAGGCGCACGTCGACGGCGATCTCGGACTCGCCGCCGATCGGCCGGATCTTGCGCTCCTGGATCACGCGCAGCAGCTTCGGCTGCATCGAGATCGCCATCTCGCCGATCTCGTCGAGGAATAGCGTGCCGCCGCTCGCTTGCTGGAACAGACCCGCGCGCGACTGCTTGGCGTCGGTGAACGCGCCCTTCGCGTGGCCGAACAATTCGCTCTCGAGCAGCGTCTCGGGCACGGCGGCGCAGTTGATCGCGACGAACGGCGCGTCTTTGCGGCGCGAGCGATCGTGGATCTCGCGCGCGGCGACTTCTTTGCCGGTGCCGCTCTCGCCGGTGATCAGCACGGTCGCATCGGTCGCGCTGACCTGATCGATCAGCTGATAGACCTGCTGCATCGCCGGGCTCGCACCGACGAGCGCGCCGCGGCCGCGCGTCGACGCGACGACTTCGCGCAAGCGCTTCACCTCGCCGTGCAGCCTGCGATGCTCGGCGGCGCGACGGATCGCGATCGCGAGCGCTTCGATCTCGACGGGCTTGGTGACGAAGTCGTACGCGCCTGCGCGGATCGCGCCGACCGCGGTCTCGAAGCTGCCGAACGCGGTCAGCACGAGCACCGGCACATCCGGCCGATCGGCGACGAGCGTCTGACACAGCTCGAGGCCGGTCATGCCCTTCATGTTGAGGTCGGTGACGACGACGTCGACGTCGTGCTCGGTGAGGCCGGCGAGCGCGTCGGCGCCGTTCGAGAACGGCACGACCGTGAAGCCGCGCTTCTTGAGCCCGAGCTGGACGAGATCGGTCATCTCCTTCTCGTCGTCGACGATGAAGATCTTGGTTTGCGGCGATGCGGCTGGGCTCATGCGGGACCTCCCGGCAGGTAGACCGTGAAGGTCGATCCCTTGCCAGGGCTCGACTGTACGTCGATCCAGCCGCGGTGCTCGCGCACGATGCCCCACGTCACGCTCAATCCGAGCCCCGTGCCATCGCCAACCGGCTTGGTGGTGAAAAACGGCTCGAAGATCCGCTTGCGTGTGGCGTCGTCCATTCCCGTGCCGGTGTCCTTGACCTCGATCGCCAACCAGTGCGTGGCGTCGCCTTCGACGTACGGCGGCGGTGCCCGGTCGACGAACATCGCGCTGATCGCGACCGTGCCGCCTTCGGGCATCGCGTGCAGCGCGTTGACGACGAGGTTGATCATCATCTGATGCACGGCGCCTTCGTCGGCGGCGACGTGCAGCGCGTCGTCGGGATCCGGCACGACGATGTTCGCGTTGGTCTTGCGCGCGATCGTCGCGACCAGCTCGGCAACGCGCGCGGTCAGGCTCGGGATGTTGACCGTGACCTTCTGCAGCTCGCGCGGCCGCGCGAAGTCGAGCAGCTGGCGGATCATCGCGGTCATTCGATCGGCTTGCTCGGCGACGATCTTCGCCGAATCGATCGCTTCGTTGCCTTCGACCTCGCCGCGCATGATCAGCCGCGCGCGTCCCGACACGACGTTGAGCGGCGTGCCGAGCTCGTGCGCGATGCCGGATGCGAGCTTGCCGACGGTCGTGAGCCGATCGGCGTGACGCAGCTGCTCGGTCGCCGACTCGCGCGCGCTGCGCTCCTCGGCGAGCCGGTCGCACATCAAGTTGATCTCCTTCGCGAGCTCGCCGAGCTCGTCGCGCTGCGACAGATACAGCGGGCCGCTGAGATCGCCGGTGCCGACGCGTCGCGCTTTCGCGGCGAGCCGCGAGATCGGCCGGCCGATGAACACGACGCCGAGCAGCAGGGCGAGCGTCGTCGCGAGACCGACCTCGGCGACGGCGCCGAGCACTTCGCTGCGCAGCGAATCGGCGGTGAACTTGTCGAACTCGACGAACGGCTGGCTGATCTCGATGCCGCCTTGCCGCGGCTCCGGTACTTCGACCGGCACGTAGGTCAAGAGCGTCTCGCGAGCCTCGTCTTTGACGACGACGACCTGATCTTGGGTCATCGGTGTGAGGTCCTCGCGCGGTGCCTTCGGCGCGTCGCGCCCCGTCGAGTCGAGCCAGAACCAGCGCGCGCTCAAGTGCTCGCTGCGGCTCGACGCGGTGATCAAAAACTCGCGCGCCGCGGCCTCACCGTCGCGCGTCCACACTTCTGCCATGCCGCGCGCCAGCGCACGGCCGAGCGCGGTCGCCTCCGCGTGCATTTGCCGATCGAACACGTCGCGCTCGCGGCGGTAGTCGAAGAACCCCTGAATCAGGGCCACGAGCGCGACACCGATGACGAGTGCCGCGATGAACTTGCGAGTAAGCCGCATGCCGACGAAGAGTTCTACTCATCTCCCGAATACCACGGCCACATCGGCAAGACTGCCGAGAAGTCGCGATTGGCCTGGAATATGAAGTCATGACGGGTGTGCTGCCCAAAACCATCCTCTTACCGGTCGATCTCGGCGAAGGATCCGACGAGGCGCTCGACTACGCCGTCGAGCTCGCACGTGCGTTCAAGGCACGCGTGCATATTCTCCACGTCGTCGGAATTCCGTCGATGGGCGTGCCCGAGATGGGCGTCGCGTACTCCGGCGCGATGATGGACGGGATGATGACCGACGATCTCCACGCGCTCGAGCGCATGCTCGCGAAACACAGAGGCACGTGCGAGCTCGGTGAGCCGGTGGTCAAGGCCGGCGACCCGCGCGACGCGATCAACGAGGCCGCGAAAGAGCTCGGCGCCGACCTGATCGTGATGGCGACGCACGGCCGCAGCGGGATCTCGCGCGTGCTGCTCGGCAGCGTGACCGAGAGCGTCGTCCGCACCGCACCCTGCCCGGTGCTCACGGTCAAGCAGCACGCCGATACCGAAAAAAAGGCCGCGTGATGTGTCGCGCGGCGATGATCGCGACTCAGCTGCGCGGCCGCGGCATCCGCAGCCTGGCCGTGCTCGACGCGTTCGCAGCGATCCCGCGCGAGGTGTTCGTCGATCCTGAAATGCGCGCGCTCGCGTACGCGGATCGGCCGCTACCGATCGGCTACGGCCAGACGATCTCGCAGCCCTACATCGTGGCGCTCACCGCCGAGCTGCTCGCGCTCCATCGCACCGAGCACGTGCTCGAGATCGGCACCGGCTCGGGCTACGCCGCTGCGATCTTGGGCCGGCTCGCGAAGCGCGTCGACACGATCGAGCGCATCCCCGAGCTCGCCGAACGCGCGAGAGAGACGCTCGCGTCGCTCGGCATCACGAACGTGCACGTCCATTGCGCCGACGGCTCGATCGGCTGGCCCGACGACGCGCCGTACGACGCGATCGCGGTCGCGGCCAACGCGCCGTCGCCGCCGCCGTCGTTGCGCGCGCAGCTCGCGGTCGGCGGCCGGCTCGTGCTGCCGGTCGGCCCGGATCGCGGCCAACGGCTCGTGCGCATCGTTCGCGACGATGCCGACGTATTCGACGAGCGCCGGCTCGCGCCGGTCGCATTCGTGCCGCTGCTCGGCGCCGAAGGCTGGCCCGCACCGGCGTAAGCTCGCGTGCGTGACCACGGAGCTCGAAACCGCGCTCGCCGACTTCGCGACTGCTCGTACCGGCACGCTCGCGCTGCACATCGACGAGCTGGGCCGTGCCGCGCTCGCGAGCTTCACGCCGCCCGAGCCGCGCAAGAACATCGAGTTTCACCGCGCGTGGCTCGAGCTCGCCGACGACCCGAACGCGCGCACGTGGTGCCTCGATTCGCTGCTCGAGCGACTGCCGAAGCTAATCGACGGCAACGAGCACCGGTCGGGTGACAAGTGCGACGCGCTGGTCGAGCGGCTCGTCGTGCTGCGCGACGCCGCGCCGGATCCGCGGATCGGCCGCGCGATGTTGACGCTGCTCGAGCTCCGCGCGCCGGTCGCGAACTTCACGACGGTGCACGAAGAGATCGCGCGCGTGATCGTGCGCCACGCCGACGACGAGACCGCGTTATCGAGCGCTCTCGACGAGGTCCGCGAGCTCGATCGCAACGCGTTGCCGAAGCCGGCCGCCGCGCGCGCGGCGAAGCCGAAACGCGATCTCGAGGCGCTCTACGCCGCGGTCTACGCCGCGCCCGACGACGATGCGCCACGCGCGGTGCTCGCCGATGCGCTCACCGATGCCGGCGATCCGCGCGGCGAGCTGATCGCGCTGCAGCTGCGCGAAGCAGCCGGCGACGCGACGCCGGAGATGACCGAGCGCGCACGCGAGCTCGTACAAACGCACGCGAAGTCGTGGCTCGGCTCGCTGCGGCCGATCGTGTATCGCGCCGAGCTGCGCCGCGGGTTCTTGCACACGCTCGAGCTCGAGGGCTCGTACGCGACACGCAAGTGGGACGAGCTCGCGCGCGACCCGGCGCTCGCGACCGTCGAAGAGCTCGAGACCGGCCAGGCGACCGGCAAGGTCGTCACGTG